>JAGQOG010000048.1 GCA_020427695.1 Phycisphaerales bacterium | reverse complement strand
ATCGGCATCACGATTCAACCACGTGGCGATCATCGGTTCCACGCCCCGTGCGAGGTCGTCGGCCCACGCCGTATGTCGATCGACGTCGCGTTGGGCGCGAGCCGTCGCGGCAACTCGGACGACGACGGCCGCGCACGTTACGCTTACGACAAGCGACGCCAGCACCAGCAGGAGCGCGAGGCCACGACGACAGGAGAATGGGCGCGGCGTGGTGGTCACGGCAGCGGGAACCTCCGCATGATCGGCTCGGCACCGTGGACCCGCACCACGATTTCGAGGGCATGGAGACGATCGTCGATGCGGCACGACCACTCGTCCACACCGTGCAGCAGCTCGCGGCTCACGAAGGCGCCACTGGGCAGGCGGTCGCGTTGGACGATGGCGCCGGCTCCCCGATCCAATCGGTAGTCCCGTGTCAGCGGACCTGCGGTCTGACCGACCGAGCGCCGCGTCTCGATCCGCAAGCGATCGTCGAGGATCGTGGCGCGGGACGGCGGCGCATCGGCCGGTGTGCTGGGCGCCTTCCCCTTGGAATCCTCGCTGCCGGCCCCAGCCGATCCGATGGCGGAGGCGGGGATCGACGGAGGCGGCGTGTCGCCGGAAGGGGCCGCCTTCGCGCCCGGCGTCGGCGTTCCGGTTCCGGGCTCGTTTCCGTCCGCTTCCTCGGGCGGCGCGAAATCTCCGACCGAGAGGTCGTCGGCGATGAGCCGAAAGAGCGCTTCGACCGGAGTCTCCGCCTCCACGCGGCGCTTGGTGTCGAAGGCGGCACGAGCCGCCGTTCCGGTCCACGCCGCGACGGCGGCCAGTAGCAGGGAGACGATCACCAAGGAGAGAAGAACCTCGAAGAGGGTCAGACCGTGTCGGCGAGATCGCACGTGGCGGACGTGCGCATGCTCCCGTTGTGCGGCCACACGCTTGGAGCGCCGGCGCGGTTGGCGCGAGCGGCCGGATGGTCCGGGGGCGGGCGTGCGTTGCCGTGGCGTTCGGTTGGGCGCGTGGGGATCGGAGGCGGGCTTGGCGTTCTTGGCGCGGCCCCCAACGGAGGGTCCGGTCTCGGCTCCGCTCCCAACCGTCCCTGCGGTTGTCCCAGCGGGCGCCGCGTCGGATCCCATGCCTGGCCCGGCGGTGCCTGCCGCGCCGGCCACGTCGATCCATCGGCAGACACACTGTCCTCCGCTCTCGAGAACCAGCCACGCGCGGGTGAGGGTGGGATCGTCGGCGCGCAGCACGCTGACCCGCACGGGCGGGCGCGACACGATGGGCGCGTCCTTGGCGCTTGCGGACACCGGGGTCGCGACCGGGTCGCCCGCAAGTTCGTCCACCAGCCACGCCGGCCAGGTGAGCTCGGCCTTTCCCTCGGGGACAGCGGCGAGGCCGAACCCGCCGGGGTTGGCCAGGAGGGCGTCCGCGAAGCGCTCGAGGTCGAAGAGGTCGATCGTGGTCCGGTGTGCGGCCAGGTCGTCCCCGGCCGCGCGCAAGAGTGGCAGGCAGGCGACCACGATCGTCGCCATCAACGCGGTGGCGACGAGTGCTTCGATCAGGCTCAGTCCGCGTGGCGTCCTCACGGCATCACCGTGCCCCGCTCGTCCACGGCCGGTTGGAGTTGGCCGGTGAGTCCGCCGATCGTCCACCGGATGGTGCCGCGTGGATGACGCAGCTCGACGGCGTAGTCGGCGCTGCGACCGTTCGGGTCGATGGCGATCGACGACGATCCGTCGGTATCCACGATGCGGGCGGAGAATCCCTCGGGCAGCGGAACCCGGAGCGCCGGTTCGTCGTCGCCGTGGGCCGTCACCACCACCGCTCCCGTGTCCGTGTCCACCTCGAGCACGGCGCCTCCGACGTTCCGCGCGAGGAGTCGCGCCCGGCCGTCGAGGTCGCGCAGCTCTGCGGTCACCCGCATTGTGCGGCTCGCGGCGGTGACGCCGGTCGTCGCCACGAGCGCCACGGAAGCGACGAGACCGACCAGGGCCGCCACCGCGAGGAGCTCGACGAGCGTGAAGGCGTTGCGACGCACGCTACGACTCCTGCTTCCGGAGATTCGCGGAACTGATGTCCGCGTTCTCGCCCTCCCCGCCGGCCACGCCATCGGCACCGTAGGACAGCACTTCGTAGGGCAGGCCGTTGGGTCCTGGCACCACGTAGAGGTAGTCGCGGTTCCATGGGTCGAGCAGGTGGTCGGGGCTGAGGTAGTACGACCGGTCCGGCGTGGCCATGCCATCGGTCAGCACCTTGAGGCCGACGTCGTTCCCCGGCCACGCGCTCTTCTCGATGCGGTACAGCTCGAGCTTGCTGGCGATGACGCCGATTCCGCTCTTCGCCAGCTCGTGCTTGGCCTTTCCGAACGTGCCGCTGAAGGTCACCAGCAGGGTGCCGGCGATCAATCCCAGGATGACGACCACCGCCAGCACCTCGACAAGGGTCATCGCACGCGCGCGGGATGGACAGGTTGGTCGTGGTGTGTGCCACTGGTTGCCCTGTGTGGGGCAACCAGTGCGCAGCGCGACCGCCGACGCACCCGCGTCCGACCGTTCAACCCCGCACTGGTCGGCTGCGCAGGATCGGGAGGTTGGCCGTGGTGTGTGCCACTGGTTGCCCGGTGTGGGGCAACCAGTGCGCAGCGCGACCGCCGACGCACCCGCGTCCGACCGTTCAACCCCGCACTGGTTGACTGCGCAGGATCGGGAGGTAGGCCGTGGT
>JAGQOG010000047.1 GCA_020427695.1 Phycisphaerales bacterium | reverse complement strand
TTCGTTGCATTTCGCATGCCGGGCGGCGATCGCGATCCCGTAGACTGGGATTCAGGTTCGGACGCACTCGAGCCAACGGAGCAATCGATGACCACGGCCACCACCGGCACGACGACGACCTCATTTGCGCACGGGGCGGTGCTGCTCTCGATCGATCCCGCCACGGGACACACGGTCGGCGAGGTGCCGGTCACGGCCGTCGAGGCGGTGCCCGAGCTCGTCGCCCGCGCCCGCCACGCGCAGTCCGCTTGGGCAGCCCTGGGACCCGAGGGTCGTCGCGAAGCGCTGAAGCCCGCGGGAGCCGCGCTGGTGAACGAGGCGGAGGCCATCGGCGAACTGCTTACCCGCGAGATGGGCAAGCCGCTCAAGGAGGCCATCGGCGAGGTGCGCTCCTGCGGGTCGAGCCTGGACGAGACGCTCGACGAGATCGCGGCGGCGCTTCGGCCCGATGTGCTCGAGGACCAGCACGTGCGTTCGACCGTGCACTTCGATCCGTTCGGCGTCTGCGCGGTGATCGCCCCGTGGAACTTCCCGCTGGCGATGCCGCATTGGATGACGATCCCGGCGCTCATGGCCGGCAACACGGTGGTGATGAAGCCGTCGGAGGAAACCCCGATCGTGGCCCAGGCGTACGTGGACCTCCTGAACCGGCACTTGCCGGCGGACGTGCTGATCCCGCTGCACGGATCGGATGCGCAGGGCAAGGCGCTCGTCGCGGCCGACATCGATCTGATCGCCTTCACCGGATCCCGCGCCGCCGGACGACAGATCCTGGCCGCGGCGGGTCGCGACCTCAAGCGGGTCGTGCTCGAGCTCGGCGGCAAGGACCCCATGATCGTCCTCGACGACGCCGACCTCGAAGCTGCGGCGGCCTTCGCCGTTCGCAACAGCTTCCGCAACGCGGGGCAGGTGTGCGTCAGCACCGAACGCATCTACGTGGACGATCGCGTCGCCGACGCGTTCGTACAGAGGGTTGTCGAGCTCACGAAGGCGCTGGTCGTCGGGCCCGGCGATCGCGCCGGCGTCGATGTGGGACCGATGATCAACGCCCGCCAGCGGCAACACGTGGTGGACCAGGTCGCCGACGCGGTGCGCCGCGGCGCGCGGGTGCTCGCGGGCGGAGAGGCGCCTTCGGGCAACTTCGTCGCGCCGACGGTGCTGGTCGGTGTGACGCCCGACATGCCGATCATGCAGGAAGAGACGTTCGGACCGGTCGCCTGCATCGCCCGCTTCCAGGATGTGGACGAGGCCGTGCGTTGCGCCAACGACTCCCCCTACGGACTCGGCGCGGCGGTCTTCGGACGGGACGAGGACCGCGCCGCCGGCGTTGCCCGTCGCCTCGACGCCGGGATGATCGGCGTCAACAAGGGCTGCGGCGGCGCGGCCGGCACGCCATGGGTGGGCGCCAAGCAGAGCGGCTACGGCTACCACGGGTCGAAGGCCGGGCACCGGCAGTTCGCCCAGGCCCGCGTGGTCAGCACAACGCGTCAGCCGGCGTGATGCGGGGGCAGCCCGATTCGGTGCCGAAACGGGCCGAAAGGACCGAATTCCAGGCGGCGGGGACAACACGTCGGGCGCCGTTCGCACACGGCGCGGTAGCTTGGCAGGCCATCGCCACCGATGCCGCGGGGGCAAGTCGCCCTTCGCGACGCGCAGCGCACGGTCGGCGCACGGTGGCCGAGGCCGGGTGGACCCCGAATCTCACGGCCGTGCAAGGAGGATCCCATGAGCACTCATCGCATTGCCTTGGTTTCGATCGCCATGCTCGCCAGCGCTCCCGCGCTTGCGGGCGGAACGGTGCCCGACGTGCTGTTCCTTCCGACCAGCGCCCGAGCGCTCGACGTTTCCGCCGACGGCTCGCTCGTGGTCGGCGTCCAGGGCTCGGGGGCGTTCCAGTGGACGCAGGCGAACGGCATCGTGCCGTTCACCGGCGCGAGCTTCTCCAGCGGCACCAACGTTCGCGTTGCCGGCGACGGCAGCGCGTTCGGGCTCGACGTGAACGACGCCGACCAGAAGATGCACGCGGCCCGCTCCACGGACGGCACGAGTTGGGACGAGCTGCCGGTCATCGGGCCGAGCTGCGACGCGTTCCTCCTGAACTTCTACGACATCAACGCCGACGGATCCGTGATCGTCGGACTGGGCTGGGTCGAAGCGTGCCGAGCGCACGCGTTCCGCTGGGATCCCGTGAACGGAACCGTCGATCTGGGCTCGACGGTTCCCGGGCGCAGCTCGCGAGCCAACGGCGTGAACGGCGCCGGCGACGTGGTCGTCGGCTGGCAGGACCTCGCCAACGGCACGCGACAGGGCGCGCGCTGGAACGACGGCGTGCAGTCGCTCTTCACCTACATGGCCCCCGGCGGCCAGACGTACCTCTGCGGCGAGGCGCAGTGCGCGAACACCGCCGGGTCGGTGGTGGCGGGCATCACGCTGTTCGGTCTCTCCGGAGGCAACGCCTGGCGCTGGGAGGAGGCGACGGACGCCACGACGCTCTTGCCGCAGCTCCCCGGCTTCACCGGCAACAACGCGATTCCCCTCGGCATGACGCCCGACGGCAGCACGATCGTCGGCACCACGGGAGGCTTCTTCATCGGACGCAGCGCGATCATCTGGATCGACGGCGTGGCGCAGGATCTCAAGACCTACATCGAGTCGCTCGGGGGCAGCATCGCGCCGTACTCGACGCTGGGCACGGCGATGGCGATCTCCGACGACGGCCGCACGATCGTCGGTTGGGGCGCGGGCGGATTTGGCGAGCCGGGCGGCTGGATCGTGACGCTCCCGGCCGCGACGTGTGCGGCGGATCTGAACGGCGATGGCATCGTGGATGGCGCCGATCTCGGCGACCTGCTGGCGCAATGGGGCAACCGCGGCGGTGCCGCCGATCTCAACGGCGACGGCATCGTGGACGGCGCCGATCTTGGCCTGCTGCTCGCGGCGTGGGGTCCGTGCTGACCCGCGAGCGCCGCTCGTTGCCGGTTCAACGCGACCATCGGGCCCCGGCGGATCGAGCCGCCGGGGCCCGCGCTCGTTCTGCGCCCGCTGCGTCTCAACCTGCAACGGCCGACGGCGCGGTCTCGGTGCGGCGCCCGAGGAGGACCTCGAAGTCGTTGAGGTAGAGCTCGGCGACCGCGGGATAGCCGAAGCCCTGCGCCGTCGCCGACGCGGCTTGCCCCATGCGTTCGGCCCGGTCTGGATCCGAGATCAACTCCTCGAGCGCCGCCGCCAGCAACGACACCGCATCGGGACTGCGGTGATCGAAGAGCAGACCGTTCACGCCCGGCTCGAGGAAGTCGCGGAAGCACGCCAGGTCGGACACGACCGGTGACAACGCCGTGCCCATGGCCTCCAACGGCGCCACGCCGAACGTCTCGCCGCGGTCGGCAACCGAGGGATAGCAGAAGTAGTTGGCCTCCTGCAGTGCGGCCGCCAGGGCAGCGCGATCGAAGATCGGGTCGCGAATCTCGATCGACCGGTCCCCGGCATCGTTGCGCAGCCGGCGAAGGTAGTCCTCGCCGCCCCCGCCGGACGTGGTCTTCCAGGGTCCGGTGAGGGACAGGCGGATCCGGGGATGCCGATCGACCAGCTCCCTCCACGCCTTCACGAGAAGGTCCAGCCCCTTCTCCGGGTGGATGCGCCCCGTATAGAGGATGGTCCCCCCACCGTCTCGAACGCGGGGCGAGGCGGGCGGAACGAATGTCGTCGCATCGATCGGATTGGGGATCACGCGCACCCGCGACATCGACGCGGGCCGCTCTTCGCGAACGGCGTCTTCGACGGCCTGGGACACGACGGCCAGACGCGCGGCACTGCCGTACATCCAGATCTGGCCCTTGGGCATCCGGGCGACGTTGACGACGATCTTCCCGGCGCCGCGGCGGAGGATGGGGATCATCGCGGGCATGAAGAAGACGTTCGTCACCACGATGTCCGCTCGCGGCAGGGTGCCGAGCATGTACGTGGAGTAGAGCAGGTCCTTGAGGAGGTCCCGCTTGATCGAGTTGGTCTTGCTGAAGGAGCTCCGGCGGACGAATCGAACGCCGTTGACCTCCTCGTCGCGGGCTTGCCCGGGGTAGCTGCGGCCGATCATGCACACCTCGTGGCCGCGACGTGCGAACTCCTCCGCGAGCCCGTGCCAGATGTACTCGACCGCTCCACACGGCGCCGGAGGCGCGGGAAAGAACGGCCCCAGCACGATGGTGATCCTCAACTCCTGCTCCTTGCCGCCAGGTTTCGAGTCCCGCGGAGTGCGGGTGGTCATTCTAATGTGGGGCCCGAGGTGAGGGACGAAGGGACAGAGGGACAGGGGGACGGAGGGACCTTGCGCTCGAGGAGTGGGGCGAGCGGCCTAGACTCAGAGCACGCCCCCGAGTTGCGCCGCATCCAGCACTCGCGCGATTGCCACAGGAACATCCCATGCCCACCTCGACCCTGGCGCCGACCGCCTCCCTGCTTCACCAGCTCCGCA
>JAGQOG010000506.1 GCA_020427695.1 Phycisphaerales bacterium | reverse complement strand
TGTTTGCCGGCGCGGAAGGCGTCGATCAGTGCGCTCAGCGTGCGAGATCCGCCTGCCCCCGATATCGGATCCCTGATAACCCCCTCGCCGCCCCCCCCGACCGCCACGGGCGCGGATCATCGCGCAACCGCTCCTCCGTCCCCAAGGCGGTCGACTGATACCTGATACCTGGTGTCGATACCTGCCCCTACACGCGAACCACCACGCCCGCGCTCACGAACGCCAACAGCGTCTCGACCGACTCCGCGGGAACGTCGAACTGCTCGACGATCGCGTCGCGATACGCGCGGAGCTGGGGCGCATAGCGCTCGGCCAGGCTGGCGGCTCCCTCGCCATCGATCGCGTCGGTCTTGAAGTCCACGATCTGGACGTGCTCGACTCGGCCTCCGCGCTGATGGAGTGTGAGGCGATCCACAATGCCCGTCTGAAGCCCGTCGCCGGTCAGGCGGGCATACCGGAACTCCCGGTGCACCATCCGTTCCGCATCGCCGTCCCGGCAGAGCAGGGCGCGAATCGGCTCGCAGGCGATCGCACGCCGAAAGGCGCTGACCTGCTCGCGACGCCATGCTTCGGAGCGCCGCGGCGCAGCCGCCCGAACCGCCTCCAGTAGCGCGTCGTCCGCCGGCTCCCGCTCGTCGATCCACTCGACGAGTTCCAGCATGGCATGCATGGCCGTTCCACACTCCCGCGCCTCGATCGCTTCCGGTCGCGAGGCACGCAACGCCTCCACCAGCGATCCGGGCGCCTTCGGTGCGGAGGGCGGCGGCACCGCCAAGCGAGGTGGTCCGGTCGATGGGCGAAGCTGCACGCGATTCGGACGCGGGTCGGCACGTGGGAGCGACTCCGAAGGCTCGGTCGCCAGGACAGCGGTCAACTCCTCATGCATCGTCTGCTCGTCGCCGATCTCGCCCATCACGGTGTCGGCCTCGTACGGCGCCTTCCCCAGTGCCGCTCGGAGCACGGCGGCGGCGGTCGAAGCCTGCTGGCCGCGATGCGGTGGCGCCACCATCATGTACAGCCCGTGCCGGGCTCGCGTCATCGCCACGTACAGCAGACAGAGTGCCTCGACCGCCTGCCGCGCGGTGTGGTCGGTCAGCACCGCGGCAACCTCGGGAACCAGCTCCGCTCGCGATTGCCGGATCCAACGGAACACCGTGTCCGCCGGAGAACCGCCGCCGGGCCGGTGGTACCCGGCCGGTCCACCGCCCGCCCGCACCAGCGGAGCATCGAGATCGGCGAGCACCACCAGGTCGAACTCCAGCCCTTTCGATTGGTGGATGGTCATGACCTGCACCGGAGCCGCGGCTTCGTCCGGCACCCCCGACGTCCGCGCGGACTCGATGAATGCCTCGGTGCCTCCGCCAAGCGACTCGTGCTGGATGGCCAAGTCGAGAAGTCCCACCAACCGACGAGCCTGCCGCGCATCGCACGCACCCGCGATGTGCTCGATCCACCCCCGTATCGTGGCGGCCAGTCCATGCTCGAGGATCTCGCGTCGCACTGCGCGGGCGATCCGGTCGCAGGCCCCTGCCGCCGGCACCTCGCCACCAAGAGGCTCCAGGCCGATCGCACCCCCGAGCGGCGAGTGCGCGACATGGAACGCCGCGACGGTGTCGCCGGGATGGCTCGACAGGTGCAGCAGCGACAGGACCGCCTCGACCGGCGGCGCATCGACCAGCGGAGTGCCGCCACGTCCGGCCGCCGGCACGTCGAGCGCGCCCGGTCCCAACTCGCACAACACGCGGCTCACCGACTGGTTCCGTCGCACGAGCACGCCGATCCTGGCCTCGGGTTGGCGGCGGTGGAGCGCGGCGGCGAGGAACGCGGCATCGTCGAGCGTGCGATCGGATGCGTTCTCGCCCTCCGCCGGCGCCGACGCGACCTCGATGCGGGCGTAGCCCGCGCCGGGCGCCGCCGTCTCGTGAGCACGGAAGAACGAACGGAAATGTCGTGCCGCCGCCGCGTGGCGCTCCAGGGCGGGATTCGCCTCGAGGCGAAGGAACACTCCGTTCACGGCATCGACCACCGCTTGCCGACACCGTCGCGTCCGCTCGAGGGTGCGGGATTGGATCGAGGGCTCGTCCGCAAGCGCCTCCAGCACTTCGGGCGCGGCGGCACGCCACCCGTAGATCGACTGCTTCAGGTCTCCCACCGCGAAGAACGAGCGGTCGCCCGAGACCTGTTGGAAGATCTCCTCCGCGAACGGCCGAAGCGCGAGCCACTGCGGGATGCTCGTGTCCTGCATCTCGTCGAGGAGCAGATGGTGGATCCGGGCATCGAGCCGGTAGCCGATCTCGGCCAGCGTGCCGCGCCCCTCGGCACCCGCCACGAGCCATGGCAGGTCGCCAAAGGTGACCAGTCCGCGCTCGTGCTTGAGCGCCTGATACTGCTCCTGCCACGCGGCGATCATGTCCCGTGCACCGGCGGTCTGGCGGCGAATGCCTTCCCGCACCACCGCCACGGCCTGCACGACGAGCTCGTGCATCACCGCCGCGACCTCCTCGGGGATCGGCTTCTTGTAGTAGGTCGTTTCGCCCGAGGCCGCCTTCGCGCCGAGGCCCGATCCGACGAACGCCTCCCAATCGCCGGCCTCAAGCAACGCCGCGGCGCTCTCGACCGCCTTCTCGAGCCGGGAATCGTGCACTCGCCGCGGTGCCGCCAGCCGCATCGCGCCGCGGAGTCGTTGCGCACCGGCAACCGCCTCTCCCGCGTCGGCAACCTGCGCTGGCGCAAGGCGCTCCCACGCCGTCGAAGGCGCCTCTCGCCAAATGTCGTAGAGCTCGCCAACCGCGCGGTCGATGGCCCTCGCCACGCCGCGGTCGCTCGAGCCCGCCGTGAGCTGCCGCAGGAGCGACACCAGCCGTGCCCCGTCGGTCGATCGGAGCAAGCGTCCCGTGGCGTCCCGCCGCAGCGCCGCATCGACCATCTCGTCGGCGATCGCCAGTGCCGGCGGAAGCCCCAGCTCGAGCGGAAAGCACGCGACCACGCCGCCCAGGAGGCTGTCGAGCGTTCGGATCTGGAGCCGGTGCCACCGGTCGACCAGCCGCTGGACCAGCGCGGCGGCCGCCTCCCGATCGAGCGGCAGGCCGATCGCTTCCGACAAGTTGCGCCGCTGGTCGTCGTCCACCATCGCTTCGACGGCCCGTCCGATGATGCGATCGCGGATCTCCGCCGCCGCCGCACGGGTGAAGGTGCTGGCGAGGATCGTGGCGGGATCGGCGCCGCCCGCCACGAGACGGAGGTAGCGGGTCGCAAGCTGCCACGTCTTGCCGCTTCCGGCCGACGCGAGGATCACCTCGTGATGCAACGGGGGGGCCGGGCTCACGAACCGTCCTCCCCGTCGCCGTCGCCGGGGGCGTCGCCGCCGCGCACGCCGAGCGCCCGCACTTGGCAGATCGCATCGAATGCGTCTCCCGACACGTCCGGCGAACGCTCGAATCGGCCGGCACGAATGTTGAGCACCACCTCTCGGGCCTTGTCGATGGCGGCGTCGAGCTCCGCGTCGGTCCAGTTCGCCCAGGACCATCCGACCTCGGCGGAGACCTTCGGCAGGAGGATGAAGCCCAAGCGCGGAGCGCCGTGAGCATCGACGGGCATGGAGGCGAAGCGTGCGTAGAGCGGGAGTTGCAGGCTGCACCAGCGAGCCGAGACCTTCTCTCCGCCATGGTGGACCTTGTTCGGCGACTTCCCGACGTCGCCGGTCTTGTAGTCGAGGATGGCCCACTCCCCCGTGGACAAGTGCCGGTCGATGCGATCCACGCGCCCGACGATGCGCACTGGTCGGCGGTCGGATTCGCCATCCGATGCCGAGGATCGGTCCGAGCGCGGCAGGTCCAGCACCGCAGCCGGTGGAAGCGGCTGCTCCGTGGCGATGATGCGCCATCCTTCCGCCGCGTGTTGGGCTTGGCGACGGGCGAACGCCGCCAACCGCTCCCGCAGTCGAGCGGTCTGCACCGTGATCGCGGCCGTGGGTGCCGCTCCGAACACCCTCCGCACCGTGCCGTCGAGGGTGTGAGCGAGCCACTCCTCGATGCGGACGGAATCGGTGGAATCGCGGATCCCCGCGTCCCCACCGAATGCACAGAGCACGTCGTGGGCGAGGTTTCCGAACTCGAGCGCGTCCAGCTCGTCGGTCGGCGGCTCGATCGGCGCGAGACCCAGCACGTATTCGAGCCAGAAGCGGTACGGACACCGGAGATAGCGTTCGAACGCCGTCGCCGACATCCGCTCCAACGCGACGGGCCCAGCGGGCGGTTCGGGGATCACGAAGCCGCTGGTCGGCGCGGGTGCGGGCATTCCCCGGGGCAGCGCGACCTGCTCCGCTCGTCGCGGATCGACCAGTCGGCGGAGCCGACCAGGAATCTCCTTCGCGGGGCAACGCAGCAGCAGCCGACTGGGCAGCACCGGATCGCCCGCCGTGTTGCGCCGCGCGACCACCACGCGGAAGTGGTCGCGTCCCCGGGCCATGGCCTCCAACAGGTACGCGTCGCGACCCGCGTGCGTGTCGTCGTCGGGAAGGCCCAACTCGGTGCGGAGGGACCCGGGAAGCAGCGGATCGGCGCCCGCGGGCGTGGGCACAGCGCCCTCGTGCAGTCCCATGACCACCAGAACGGGCGCATCGTCCAAGTGCAACTCGAGCCAGCCGAGCGCTTCCACCTGGCCCCGGCGCGGCGGTGCCGGGCACGGCTGCCCGCCGGTGCGATGGGCAAGGAGGCGCAGGGCTTCGAATCCGTCAACTTGCGGCGCGATGCCGTCGGGAAGAGCCTCCCACGCGCTGAGCTCCTTGGCCATCGTCTCCACCGCCGACTCCCCCGCCGCGTCAACCGGCGAACCCCCCAGGAGATCGACGGCCAAGTCGCGGAGCGGCCCGGCCCACGCGGGCAACGAACGCCGTCCGGCCCGCAACGGTTCGATGGCCTGGGTAATGGCGTCGCCGATCGCCGGCAGCGGCGCGGCGTCGATGCGGGAGGCTCCCGGGCGCGAACCGGCGGCGGCGGCATCCAGCGCACGGAGGAGATCGTTGTCGCCGGCGGGGTTCGCGCCGATGCGCCCGCCAAGCCAAGCCTCGGCACCCGGCAGGGCGGCCAGGGACGCCATCGTCGAAACGGCGCCATCGGCCGCGGCCGCCAGTCGCGCCATGGCCATCCAGGGTTCCGTGGAGCGTGCCAGCCGTCCCGCGGCCAAGCGAACATCCACACCGGCGGTGGCACCCGCATGCACCAGGGTCGGACCGAGCGCGGGATCCGCCAAGCCCATGGTGATGTCGTCGGCGCAGGCGTCGCCGTCGATGGACGCGATGGCGTCGATGGCTGCCTGGGCCACATCGAAGGCCCGGGCCGCGACCACCAGGTCAGCCTCGTCCAGCGCCAGCGGGCGCGCCCGCCAGATGGAGGGCACGGCGCATCCCCACTCGTCCACGGCGTCCACCGCGTCCGGCGGCGCATGCACCAGCGCGACCACCGACCGCCCCGTCTCCCGGAATGCTTCGAGCAGGCGGCGAAGGAGCGGGTTCAGCTCGACCACACCCACCAGGACCACGCGTTCGAGATGGAGCGTCTCTCGACCGCTGTTCGGCGCCGCGGCCCATCGCGCCCGATTGGGTTCCTCGAGCCCACAGGCCGCGAGTCGCTTCGAGGCGGATCG
>JAGQOG010000505.1 GCA_020427695.1 Phycisphaerales bacterium | reverse complement strand
TTACCATTGCCTTTATCCGGGGCCGGGGGCCACCGGGATGTACGATGTGACCCTGCAAGACGCGATTGCCGTGCCCGCAGTGCAGCCCCGCGGCTACCAGCCCGCCCGCCACCAGGGCGAACGCGCCCCACGCCAGTCCGAACACCGTTCCGGCCACCACGGCCAGCAGCGATTCCGGAACGAACGCCGAGGTCAGGACCACGAACACCACGACGAACCCGAGAATTCCCCACGGCCCCAGGTCCGCGACCCAGTGCTCGATGCCCGACAGATGACGCTCGACGTCGCGCCCGATGGCGAGAAGCGCCACCAGCAGAACCAGTGCCGCCACCACGATCGGCAGGAGCCTTCGCCACCGCTGCCGGTGCCACCACCGGCGAGCGCCGACCGCGCCATCGACCGACGGCGCGGTCACGACCGGGCTTCCGCCATCACCGTGGCCTCGAGGCGCTCCGGATCCTCGTACGCCAAGCCGAATGCCGTCGCGTTGAACTGCTCCAGCCCGCACTCCTCCTGCCGGACGAAGCCCCTCTGCGGCAGCGTCCCGAGGCGGTGCATGTCCACCATCGCGCACGCCCCCGCCGCGGTCGTCAGCTCGATCGCGGGCCACACGCGACCCAGCAGCTTCGTCGATCGGATCGCACGCTTGAAGTTCACCTGCTCGCGACGGACGGTGCTGCCGTCGCTCTTCATGCCGATGCAGTTGATGAAGATGATCACCACGTCCTGGAGCGTCCGCGCGATCGCGTGGTCGAGGAGATCGATCGCCAGGCGCCGATCGAACACCTTCCCGTTCGCCGTGGGCTTGGCGTGCTCCACGCCGAGGCGAAGGTCCTGGAGCAGGAACTTCATCAGGTCGCGGTGCCCGGGATAGCGGATGGTCTTGTAGGCGATGCGGCTTTCGGGCGTGCTCTTCCCTTCGGCGACCAGCGTGTCGATCAGGCTGCCCACGCCGCCCGACGTGTAGAACGCCTCGTAGGCGATCCCCTCGAAGGAGAAGTTCTCCAGGCCCTCGAGGGCCGGCAGGCGGGTCTGCTCGCCGTCGAGCATCACGTTGCACGGCTCGCAGTACTCGTTCACGACGCCGGCGGTGGACCACGTCACGTTGTAGTGGAGCGCATTGGTCGGATACTGCGGCAGGGCGCCGACCCGCAGCGTCAGTTCGTGGATCTCCTTGAACTGCCGTGCGATCTCGTAGCCGGCGATGGCGATGTAGCCGGGGGCCAGACCGCACTGGGGCACCAGTGCCACCTTCGCCCGGCCCTCGTCGGCGATGCGACGCACGTCGTCGCTCGTCTCGACGTCCTCCGTCACGTCGAAGTAGTGCACGCCCAGCTCGTTGGCGATCTCGGCGATTCCCGCCACGAGATCGAACGGCAGCATGCACACGACGTAGTCCTGGCCCGTCAGCGCCTTCCGGACCGCGGTCTTGTCGCTGGCATCGAGCTTGACGATCGAGAACTCGCACGCGTGCGACAGGAGACTCCTCACGCGCTCGAGGTTCGCCTCCGCCTCGCGGAGATTGGCGTCCTCGCGGTCGGCGAGGGTCACCCGGTAGGCGCCCTTTCCCAGCGCCAGCAGCAGTTCCGCGACCGACTTCCCGACCTTCCCGCCTCCGAGGACGAGGACCTTCTTCATGGCGAACGCTCTCCTGATGCCCGCCGCGCCGGCCGTCCTGGCCGCGCCGCGGCGGAACCGGGATGGTACCGCGCCTCGAGCGTCTCAGGCGCGGTGCCGAGCGACCGGCGCCGCGGACCTGCGTCCATCAAACTCGGCGGGGAACAGACGCCGACCCAGCCGCAACGAGACGCCCACCAGAAGGACCAGCACCGGAACCTCGACGAGCGGCCCCACCACCGTGGCGAACGCCTCGCCCGATCCGATGCCGAACACCGCAATCGCCACCGCAATCGCCAGCTCGAAGTTGTTGCCCGAGGCCGTGAACGCGAGCGTCGCCGTGCGGGGATAGTCGGCGCCCGCCTTGCGGGCCAGGGCGAAGCTCATGAGGAACATCACCACGAAGTAGATCGCCAGCGGCAAGGCGATGCGGAGGATGTCCAGCGGAAGGCGAACGATTTCCTCGCCCTTGAGGCTGAACATCACCACGATCGTGAAGAGGAGCGCAATCAATGTGAGCGGAGCCAGCCTGGGCAGGAACCGGTGCACGTACCACTCGTCGCCCTTGACGCCACGGAGCAGGAACCGCGTCGCCATGCCAGCGGCGAACGGGATGCCGAGGTAGATCATCACGCTGCGGAAGATCTGGCCGATCGAGACGGCGACGGTCGCGCCCTCGAGTCCGAAGAGTGGCGGCAGCACCGTCACGAAGACCCAGGCGTAGGCCCCGAAGAAGAGGATCTGGAAGATGCTGTTCAAGGCCACCAGGCCGGCGGCGTAGTCGCTGCTGCCGCGGGCAAGATCGTTCCAGACCAGCACCATGGCGATGCATCGGGCCAGGCCCACGACGATCAGGCCCACCATGTACTCCGGCCGATCCGGCAGAAGCAGCACCGCGAGTCCGAACATGAGGACGGGACCGACGATCCAGTTGAGAAACAGGGAGAGCAGAAGCACCCGCGCATCGCGGAAGACCTCCGGGAGTTCCTCGTAGCGCACCTTCGCCAGTGGCGGGTACATCATCAGGATCAAGCCGACGGCGATGGGAACGCTCGTCGTACCAATCGAGAACCGGTCCACGAATCCGGCGGCCCCGGGCACGAAGCGTCCGACAAGAACCCCCGCCGCCATGGCCAGGAAGATCCAGAGCGTGAGGAAGCGGTCGAGGACGCCGAGCCCTTTCGCGTTCGGGCAGGCGGGCGATGTGGCCGTACCGGAGTCGACGCCCGCACGGTCGTCCGCTCGTGGCGCCTTGGTCGAAGCAGTGGTCACGACTCCACCTCGTTCGTGGTGCAGCACCGATCGGCGAGGATGCGAGGCAGCCCCTCCACGAATGCGCGGATCTCGTCCCGTACCCGCCGGTAGTGCATCATCGCCTCCTCCTCCGACCGTGCGCCCGCGGCCAGGCGCGGAGGGTCGTCGAATCCACGTCGCAGCACCGCCGTCCGACCGGGGAACACCGGACAGCGTTCCGCCGCGTGGTCGCAGACCGCGACCACCAGGTCGATGCGCTCGGCCGAGCACGCCTCGACGTGCTTGCTGGTGTGGGAGCGGATGTCCACCCCCGCCTCGCTCATGGCTCGAACGGCCAGCGGACTCAAGCCGCTCGGCGCGGTTCCGGCACTGCATGCGTCGATGCGATCGCCGAACAGGTGCCGGGTCCATCCCTCCGCCATCTGGCTGCGGCAGGCGTTTCCGGTGCACAGAAAGAGCACGCGCGGTCGTTCACTCGTCGTCGCCACAACGGCACTCCTTGCCGCATCCGCCGCTTCCCGCCTGCGGACGCCACTCCTCGATCGCGTCCGCGAGCGCCCGCAGGCGCCGGCAGATCTCCTCGGAACGCACCTCGTACGACACCGTGCGCCCCGTCCGCGACGGGTCGAGGATTCCTGCCCGCGCCAGGAGCGAGAGGTGTCGCGAGACCACCGAGAGGTCGACCTCGCAGCACTCCGCCACCTCGCTCACGCTGCATGCCCGGCCGCACTTCACGAGGCACGCCAGGATCGACGCGCGCGTGCGGTCGCCGAAGGCCTTGAACAGGACCGGATCCAGGAGCGCATCCACCTTGGCCCGGCGTCGGGAGGCCTGCCTCGGCGTGGCGGGCGCCGCCACGGCTCGTTTGCGTACTTGCGTCATGATGCAAGTTTGGCCGGCCGCCACGGCGGTGTCAAGGGCGTCTTCGTTCAGCTTTGGTGTGGAATCGAACCGTCGGATGGCCCGACCGAGTCGCGCCAGCGCCGCACGCCGGCAAGATTCATCCGCATGATCGGCGGGCCGAGGAACGAGGCCAGACGCTCCTCGTCCACCCGCCCGGCGCGGGCCTGAGGATGCAGCCAGGCGCGGTAGGCGTCGAGGGCGGCATCCTCGTCCACACCCGATTCGAGCACGTTCGACACGAATCGGCACTCGCAGCCCAGCCTCGACTCGACGGCCTCGAGGTGGCGGAGAGGATCGTCGACGGCGCCGAAGTGCGTGAGGACGATCGTGTCCGGTCGCTCGCTGCGGAGTCGCTCGATCGAGCGCCGCCACGGATCGAACTCGAACTCGGGCGGCGGCATCGGGATCGACACGAAGTCGCTCCCCGGCACCCGCATCGCCGCCACATCGCCGGCGAAGATCGTGCGCCGGCCGTCGATCTCCACGAGCCATGCATGGTGGTGGCGGGCATGACCGGGCGTTTCGACGGCCTTCACCCCGATCCCGCCCGCCGCCACCACCGCGCCGTCCTCAACGGCGGCCACCCGCTCCTCCGCGCACGGCATCGGCGCTCCGTAGTGCCGGTCGAACGCGGCGCCGTGCACCCGCCGGGAGCTCGCGACCAGCCGCTCCGGATCGACCAGGTGCCGCGCTCCCCGCGGATGCACGTGGACGGTCGTCCCGCGGGCGGCGAAGGCGCCCGCCGCCCCGGCATGATCGAGGTGGACACGGGTGACAAAGAGATGCTCCACCTCTTCGGGGCGCACGCCGATCGCGCGGATTCCTTCCTCCAGCGCCTCGATGCAGGCCATCGGACCGCATTCGAAGAGAAACGGCGCGTCCCGGTCCGGCACGACGAGGAACGCCGCCGCCGCGCCTTCGAGATCGAGATAGCGCAGGTCGATCGTGTGCACGGTCGCCGTCATGCCAGGATCGCCCTCGCGACCGGTCGATCGGAATCGGAATTCGGAGCCGTGGGGCGCATCCCGTCAGCCGCTCCAGCCCGCCAGCAGGAGGCCGAGATCGCCGCCCCCGACCGAGCCGTCGCCGTCGAGGTCCGCCACGGCGTTGGCGCTGCCCCAGGCGCCGAGCAGCACGCCGAGGTCCGAGCCGTTCACCAGGCCATCGCCGTCGAGGTCGCCCGGGATCGCGGTGCCGCTGTTGTGGACGATCAGCAGCTCGTCGGCCAGCTCGTCGATCAGGGCGAGGTCGAGATCGCGATCGTTGTCGAGATCCACCAGCGTGGCGCACGAGGAGGCGATGCTCGAGGGAATCTCGGTGACGAAGGAGAAGCTCCCGGCACCGTTGTTGGCGTAGACCCGCCAATCGCCGCCGTAGGAGGACAGCACCCAGTCCATGTCGCCGTCGCCGTCGAGGTCGCCGAGATCGGTGGCCAGCGCGAACGGATCGCTGGGATACGTGACCGGCGGGAGCAGTCCGCCCGTGCCGGTGCCGCGGAGGATCGAGCCGTTGTTGGAGTTGCCGTTGGCAGTCGCGACATCCTCGTCGCCGTCGCCGTCGATGTCGGCGGTCACGACCATCCAGATGGCGCCCCCCGCGGTCTGCGTCGTCGCGGGCGCGAAGGTGCCGTCGCCGTTGCCGGTCCGCACCGCAATCTGGTTGGCGGTGTGCGACCCGACCACGAGATCCATGATGCCGTCGTTGTTCATGTCGGCGCTGGCGAGCCCCCACTCGCCCGACACGCCGCCGTCGAAGTTCCCCGCGAACGCGAACACGCCGCCGTTGTTGAGGAACAGCGAGAGGTTGTTGGCGCCGTAGTTCGCGGTGACCACATCGGCATCCGCGTCTCCGTCCACGTCGAGAACGGCGATCCCCCGCACGATGCCCGGCAGGGGAAGCTGCTGTTGCGGTCCGTAGGTCCCGTCGCCGTTGCCGAGCAGGATCGAGAGCGACTGCCCCTGCGTGTTCGCCACCGCGAGGTCGGCGTTCCCGTCGAGGTTGAAGTCGCCGGGCTCGTTCGGGCTCGGAACCGGTCCGGTGGGGAAGGTCGGTTGGAGGAACGGGTCGACCAGTCCGCTTCCGTCGGCGCGGTTGAGGAACACGCGTGCGTCGTTGGACGACTCGTTCACCACGGTGAGATCCGCCCATCCGTCGTGGTCGAGGTCGGTGGCCGAGGCGCCGTAGGGCGTCGTGTCCTCGTTGGGGAGGCTGGTCGAGAGCGCATCCACGATCGCCAGCTCCAACGGCGAGGGATTCGTCCGGGTCCAGAAGCGCCAGGCGAACCCGGCGGAACGCAGCGAGGAACCGTCCATCGCCAGAAGGTCGTGCGAGAGCTGGACCGTCACCGGCTCGCCCGCAGCCAGCACCACGTCGGGCACGAGCGAGACGGTCGTCAAGTCGCGACTGAACACGAACGAGCCCTGGATGCGGCCGGTGGCGCGGCCGAAGGCGTTGAACCGGGCCGGCGTGAACGAGGAGGGATCGACGGGTCGATCGAAGGTCACGGTGATCGGCAGCCCCGGCGCGTTGGCGATGCTGCACGGGGCGGGATCGACGGAGAGCACCGACATGGTGTCGGCGAACGCCGGAACACAGGTCATGAGAACGACGGCCACGACGACTCGACGCATGGGTTCGTACCTCCGGACCGAGTGTATGGTGAGGGTGCCACGGCCTTCTAGGCCGTGCGGGCGGTGTTGCGTGTTCGTCGGGTGCCACGGCCTTCCAGGCCGTGTGGGCGGTGTTGCGTGTTCGTCGGGT
>JAGQOG010000504.1 GCA_020427695.1 Phycisphaerales bacterium | reverse complement strand
CCTCGATGCCTCGATCGCGTCACCCCAGTTCCCCCATCACGAAGCGCTGCCACAGCTCCGCCGCGATCCGTCCCGCGGAGCGCTGCACGCCGTGCTTCTCCGCCCAGCGGCAGACGTTCTCGACATCGCGGCAGAAGAGCGCGTGTCCGTTGCGGTTGAGGCGAGGATCGATCGCCTGCGGGAAGTCGATGACCACCGGCCGATCGCCGTCGAGGAGGATGTTGTAGGGCGAGAGGTCGCCGTGCACGCAGTCGAGGTCGAGCATCAGCTCGATGTTCCACAGCAGTTCGTCGAGCACCGCACCGGCCGCCTCCGGATCGAGCTGGACGGCGTGCAGCGGGGGCGCCGCCGCCGACTCGTCGCCCAGGAACGGCATCAGGATCGCCTGCTCCGCCAGCGCCAACGGCTGCGGCACCGAGGCGCCGGCATCGTGCAGGACGTTCATGACCTCCCACTCGTGGGCGATCCACGTGCCGTACTGCACGCTCCGCCCGAAGGAGGACTTCGCCTCGACGGCGCGCTTGACGCGTCCGGCGCGAGCCATGTGCACGCGTCCTCCGATGTACATCGCGTCGTTCTTGAACCGGCGCGACTCGAGCGGCCGGTAGACCTTCGCCGCCACCAGCGGCACGGGCGAGCGGCTGCCGCCGCGGCAGCAGAACACCGTGGCCTCCTTGCCGCTCTTGACCTCGTAGAGAATCGTGTCGAGCCAGCCGTCGTCCACGAGCGGGGCGAGGGCGGCACAGGGATCGAACTCGACTGACATGTCCGGTGAACTCCGGTTGGAAATCGTGGATCGTTCCGGCCGACGGTTGCCCTCCTGTTCGTTGGGGGCAGGGGGGCCGGCCGCGCATTGGCAACTGGCGCAGGGACAGGTGGACGGGCAGCGGTCCGCCGTGCGCGCCAAGAACGCGACAGGCCGCCCGGGAGGGCGGCCTGGAGATCACGCTCGGTTCACCGTTCGATGATCGTCATCGTCCGGCGACAACTGCGTGCCGCGCCGTTCCATCCCGTCTCGCAGGAAGAAGTTGGATGGGGGCGGTGGCAGTCATCGGGATTCCCTCCGGGGTCGAGTCCGGTTCGGCAGCGCGGACCGTACGCCGGTCCGAATGTACCGAGCCGCGCGGAGGGCTCGTTCGATCCGTCGCGCCGCACGGGTGGTGGCGACGATCGGCGGATCGGAGTGGAGTGTACCCCGGCCGCACGCCCGCGTCACGCGGAATCTTCGGAGCGGGGACGAGCCGGATCCGCCCCGCCGGGAATGGACCGGCCATGGGGATCCCGATCCGGCGCGATCCCCGGAACCAGCGGCTGCCGGCGCACGTCGCGCAAGTGCTCGAGCGTCTCCGCCGCCTCGTGAACGTGATCGCTGCGCCATCCCGCTTCGTCCACGAGGAACGCCTCCCAGAGGCGATGGCGACGGATCAGGCCGGCCGCGACGCGGCGGCCGGCGGGCGTGAGGTCGAGCGTCGGGCCGTCGCCCGAGACCAACCCGCGACGACGTGCGATTCGGGCGGCGTGGAGCGAGGCCCGATGCGGCGTGGCGGTCGGGACGGTTGTTCCGGCAGCACCCGACTCCGCCTTCCGGAACAAGGCTCCCAGAAGATCCTCGACCTGCACCTGCGTCGCGAGCCGTCGTCGGCGCACCGCGCGGGCCAGCACGCCATGCCGCGGCGCCGCGATCACGGCGATCGTCAGGAGCACGCCCGCTGTGACCGTCATGGCCCCGGCCGCGTTCACGGAGCCGGCGAGACCGAGCCAATGGGGCAGCAGGCTCGCAGCGCCGTAACCCAAGATGGCGGTGGCCGCGGCCACGATCGCACTGACCACGACCTGGGGCAGAAGGCGATCGGTGAGCATCCGCGCCGTCGCCGCCGGACACACGAGCATCGCCACCACGAGGATCGAGCCGACCGCCTCGAAGGACGCGACCGTGGCCGCCGCCACCAGGACCATGAGCAGCCCGTTGACCGCGCCGGCCGGGATGCCTTGGGTCGTGGCGAGTCCCGGATCGAACGCGGCGATGCGCAGCTCCTTGAAGAGGGCGGCGACGAAGGCCAGGGACACCGCGGCCACGATCGCGAGCGTGACGACTTGCCTCGGCACCTCCCGCAGCCAGTCGAGGCTGAACAGGGCCGACCACTCGCGCGGCGCCACCCAGAAAAGCGTCTCGAGCTGTCCGTGCAGGACGCAGTCGGCGTCGAGGTCGACGTTCCGCGCCGCGGCCTGCTCGAGAAGCAGGACGCCGAGGGCGAAGAGCACCGAGAAGACGACGCCCATCGCGGCGCCGGGCTCGACCCGTCCGAAGCGGCGGATCAGCTCCACCAGCGCCACCGTCGCCACGCCCGCGACGGCTGCGCCGACGAACATGGCCAAGGAGGCGCGGGTGCCGAAGAGAAGGAACGCGATCACCAGTCCCGGCAGCACCGCATGCGAGATCGCGTCGCCCATCAGGCTGAGCCGCCGCAGCACGAGGAAGTTGCCGAGGAGGCCGCAACTGAACGCCGCCAACGTGGCCGCGAGCAGCGGCAAGAGGTCGATCGACAGGAACGTGTGGACCGCGTCGCTCAAGCCGTGGCGCCCTCCATCCCGCCGCGCGCCGCCGGGACATCGATTCCCTGGGCCCGCAGGGCGGCCTCAAGCTCGCGGACGAGCGGCTCCGAGAGCACGTGCTCCACCTGGTCCGCCGACCAGTCCACGTGCGACGGCGCGATCTCGGCGTGCGTGACAAGGTACTGCTCCCACAGCCGATGATTGCGGCTCACGCGAGCGCCGGCGGCGCGACCGAGTCCGGTCAGCGCCAGTCCGCGCCCCCGGCGCTCGACCAGTCCGCGTCGGGACAACAGCATCGCGACCAGGTTCGCCCGCCATCCCGGCCAACCCCGGGCCACCGCGATGCGCCGAATGTCCACGGCGCCGCCCGCGGGAGCCAGGCGTTCCCGTTCGTAGAGGACCTCCAGCAGGTGCTCGCTCGCCACCCGCAGACGCGTGCGCAGGATCCGTATCGCGGCCGCCAGCACGCCGCGGTTCGGCGCCGCAAGCATGGAGCACGCGAACACTGCTCCGGCGGTCAGCACGATGACCGCGCCTGCGGGCTTGCGCGGCAGGAGCGCCGACATGCTCGCACCGAGGTAGCCGCTCAAGCCTCCGATCGCCGCCGCGAGCACGAGGAGGAGCCAGAGCCGCTCGGTCCAGAAGCGGGCGGCGGCCGCCGGAATGACCAGCAGAGCCACGACGAGAAGGAGACCGACCGCCTGGAGACCCGTGACCGTGACCAGGACCACCAGCGTCATGAGCACAAGATCGATCGCCACCACCGGGAGCCCGGCGACGGCGGCGAAGCCGTCGTCGAAGCACACCACGGCGAACTCCTTCGCCAGGAGCAGTGCCGCGAGCACGGCCAGGGCGGCGATCGTGGCCATGAACGCCGCGTCGCCCCGGCTCATGGCGGCGGTCTGGCCGTAGATGAAGTGGGAGAGGCCGCCCTGGTTGCCGGTGGGGCGCGACTGGATCACGCTCAGGAGCACCACTCCGGCGCCGAAGAAGACGCTGAGCACGATGCCGATTGCGGCGTCCTCGCGCAGGCGCGTGTGCCTCAGCAGGAGGTGGATGCACAGCAGGCCCAGCACGCCGGTCGCGGCGGCGCCGAGGAGAAGCAGCGGAAGCGAACGTGCCGCGACGCCGAAGGCGCCGAGGACAAGGAACGCCAGGCACACGCCCGGCAGCGTGGCGTGGCTCAAGGCGTCGGCCATGAGCGCCCGCTTGCGCAGAAGGGCGAAGGCGCCGATCACCCCGGCGGCGATGCCCAGAAGCGTGGTGCCGACGATCACCACCGTCGTGTTGAAGCCCGCCTGGAGCGTGAGCGTGTCGAGCACCTGGCCCCACCCGGGCCAGCGGTCGGTGACATCGGTGATCGATGCGGGGGTCATGGCTGCTGTCCCGCGCGGGCCACGGCCTCGCTCGCCTCGACGAGGAGCGTGAGCCGCCCGCCGTAGGTCTTGTGCAGGTTCTCGCGGGTGAACACCTGCGCCACCGGACCCGCGGCCACCACGCGCATGTTCAGCATCAGAACGTCGTCGAAGTACTCCGCCACCGTTTGGAGGTCGTGGTGCACGCAGATGACGGATCGGCCCTGCGCCTTCAACTCGCGCAACACCGTCACGATCGCCCGCTCGGTCGCGGCATCGACGCCGGCGAACGGCTCGTCCATGAAGTAGAGGTCGGAGTCCTGGGCCAGGGCCCGCGCCAGGAACACCCGCTGCTGCTGGCCGCCCGAGAGCTGGCTGATCTGCCGGTGGGCGAGCTCCGCCATGCCCACGCGCTCGAGGCACCCGATCGCCGCCGCGCGATCCGCCTTGCCGACGGGCCGGAACCAGCCGATGCGGCGATAGCGCCCCATGCACACCACGTCGAGGGCCGACACTGGGAAGTCCCAGTCCACGCTTTCCCGCTGCGGCACGTAGCCGACGCGCTGACGGGCCTTGCGCCAGGGGAGGCCCCAGAACTCCACGCGGCCCGACGCGCGGGGAACGAGATCCATGCACGCCTTGATGAAGGTGCTCTTGCCGGCGCCGTTGGGTCCGACGATCGCGATGAGCGCCGCGGGCGGGGCGTCGTAGTCCACGTCCCAGAGCACGGGCTTGCGGTGGTACGCCACCGTCATCGCGTGCACGGAGAGCGGGCTGTCCGCGGAGTGCTCGGGACGGGCGTCGAGAACGCTGCGCGGCCGCCCGATCGGCGCATGGCTCGACGCGGAACCGGATTGGGGGCCGGCGAGAGATCGGCGGGCGGCGTCGTCTGCACTCACGGCGCCAGCCTCCCGTTCATGCCGCGTTCGGGAACAACGCCGCCCAAGGCCCGCGCGATCGCCGTGGCGTTGTGGTCGATCATGCCGACGTACGTGCCCTCGTAGGTGCCGGGCGGTCCCATGGCGTCGCTGAACAGGCTGGCGCCGATGGCGATCGATCGGCCCCGGGCGCGGGCACCCGCCACCAGCGCCTCGATGTTCCGCTGCGAAACGGTGGACTCGATGAAGACCGCGGGGATTCCGCGCTCGACGATGAGTTCGACCAGCCGCTCGATGTCCTGCACGCCCGCCTCGGACTCCGTGGAGATGCCTTGGATGCCGTGGACTTCGATGCCGTAGCGCCGGCCGAAGTAGTTGAAGGCGTCGTGGGCCGTCACCAGCACCCGCTGCTGCGGGGGAATCGATGCGATCGCCACCTCGCAGTACGCGTCGAGCTTGTCGAGCTCGTTCCGGTACGCCGACGCGTTGGCCTCGTACGAATCGCGGCCCGGCGGATCGAACTCGACGAGCCGGTCGCGCACGACCTCGACCGCGCTCTTCCACGCCACCGGATCCATCCAGACGTGCGGATCGGCATGCCCGGCGAATTGGGGCGGCTCCAGCAGGAACGACTCGTCGAGCAGCTCGGTGACGGCGTGCACGCGGCGACCCGCGGAGGCGACCCGCACGAGGGCATCGGTCATCTTGCCCTCGAGGAGCAGACCGCTGTAGAAGACCATGTCCGCGGACATGAGGCGCTCGATGTCCGAACGCGTGGGCTTGTAGAGGTGCGGATCGACGCCCTCGCCGAGGAGACCGACGACCTCGACCCGGTCGCCCGCCACATTCCGGACGATGTCGGTCACCATGCCCACTGTGCAGACGACGGTCGGGCGCTTCGCGGCGCTGTCGACGCTCGGTTCGCGCCCGCCGCACGCACCGACAGTGCCGGCGTACAGGCAGGCGCCGAGCGCGAGGAGAAGGCGCCGCCCGGCGCGAAATGCGGCGGCACGGCGGGGGATGGGCTCGTGGTGGCGTGGATGCATGCGGGGGGGCGAGGCGGGGGCCTGCTCCGGGAGGCGAGGCGGGCAGCAGGAGAATCCGGCAATGAAGCCTATGCTACATTCGCGGTCGGGGCGACAGGGGCGACCGGTCGGAAGCGCCGGGGCTGGCGATCGGGGGATGGGGGCCGAGCTACGCGTCGTGCGTCCGCACGAATCGGGCGAAGAGCCGCAGCGTCTTCGGGCTCACGTGGTGCTCGATGCCCTCCGCGTCGATCTCCGCGGTGCGGGCATCGAGGCCCAAGGCGACCAGGAATCGGACCACCAGCTCGTGTCGCGCCGCGGCCGTCAGCGCGAGCCGCCGACCGCGCGGCGTGAGCACGATCGGTGCGTGTGGTGCCGTGCGGGCCAGTCCGTCGCGCACCAACCGTCCCACGGTGCGGCTGACCGTGACATGGCTGACGCCGAAGCGGCGCACCAGGTCCACGACGCGGCAGGCGCCGCGGTCGGCGATGACGCGCGCGATCGCTTCCACATAGTCCTCGGCCGTCTCGGATGCATGTGCCGCTCGCACCCGCGCATGGCGGTCGGCTTCGGCGCGCCGGGTCGGTCGGGAGGTGGCCATGATCGCGGGTAGGGGGGAGGAGGATTCGAGAGTGGGACGGACCGGGCGCCGCGCTCTAGAGCCGCGCACGGATGGCCCAGAGGTCCGGAAAGAGCGGCTTGAAGAGCGTACTGCGGAGATACTCGACGCCCGGGCTGCCGCCGGTGCCGGGCTTGGTGCCGATGGTGCGTTCGACCATCTTGACGTGGCGGTAGCGCCACTCCTGGATCCCCTCGTCGAGATCGACGAGGAGCTCGCAGATCTGCCGCGGACCGGGGGCGGTGCGGTAGACCTTGACGAGGATCTCCTGCACCTCGGGCCACTCCTGGGTGGGCAGGGTGAGGTCGCGCCCGAGCGCTTCGGCCGGCACGTCGTAGCCGCGGGCCTTGAGGAACGCGAGAAACGAGTCGTAGAGGGCGGGCGCCGCCAGTCGCCGCTCGAGCGCCGCGTGCTCGTCGCTCCCGGGCGGGTAGTGGCTCAGCACGCCGCGCCGCTTGTGGCCGAGGACGAACTCGAACTCCCGGAACTGGGCCGACTGGAACCCGCTCGAGCTCTCGAGCCGGGTCCGGAACGACATGAACGACATCGGCGACATGGTCTCCAGCACGTCGATCTGCGCCACCATGGTCTTCAGGATGGTGAGCATGCGCTTCAGCGTGGAGGCGGCGGTGACCAGGTCGTCGCCCTCGAGGCTGCGCTGCAGCATGCCCGTCTCGTGCAGCATCTGCTTGAACCAGAGCTCGTAGACCTGGTGGATGACGATGAAGAGCGTCTCGTCGTGCTCAGGGCCGTCGGAGAGCGGGCGTTGAAGCGAGAGCAGCTCGGGGATCTTGAGGTACGAGCCGTAGGTGAGGGCCATGCGGGGATGGTACGGGGACGGGGGCATCGAGGCATCAAGGGATCAAGGCATCGAGGCATCGCGGGATCGAGGGGCGGAGGTATCAGGGCTCCGGGGTTGAGGGCTTGGCGATGGATGGCAGGCGTGGTCCTCGATCGGTGGCGCTCGCGCCTCTGGGGATCTGGTTACCCTCCTTGGCTGTCGCCGCTCGCGCGCGTACCAGTGCCTGCGTCTGCGACCCTCGATGCCTTGATGCCTTGATCCCTTGATGCCTTGATGTCGATGCCTTGATGTCGATGCCTTGATGCCTGGCCTTCCATGCCTCGTTTGCTCCTCCTTTCGCATCCCTCGGCTCTCCTCCACGACACCGGTCCGGGGCATCCCGAGCGGTCGGCGCGGGTGGCGGCGGTCTTGGCGGAGCTGGAGCGGGCACCGGTGCAGGGGGCGACGTTCGTGGAACCGAGGGCGGCGACGCGCGAGATGCTCGAGCGGGTCCACACCCGCGGTCACGTGGATCGGATGCTTGGACGCTCCGGGCGGGTGGGCATGGCCGGGGACGAGACGCCGGTGTCGCCGCGGAGCATCGAGGCGGCCCTGTTGGCCGCGGGCGCCGCGGTCGACGCGGTGGAGGCGGTCGGCGACGGCGGGCAGCGCCGTGCGTTCAGCCTGATGCGCCCGCCCGGACACCACGCCGAGGCGGACTTCGCCATGGGCTTCTGCATCTTCAACTCGATCGCGGTGGCGGCCGCCCATGCCCTGGCCACGGAGCGGGCGCAGCGTGTGCTGATCGTGGACTGGGACGTGCACCATGGCAACGGCACGCAGCACATCTTCGAGTCCCGGCGCGACGTGCTCTACTTCAGCGTGCACCAGTTCCCGTTCTATCCCGGCACCGGTCGGGCGACAGAGCGCGGCACGGGCGCTGGCGAGGGATTCACGGTCAACGTGCCGCTGTCCGCCGGCGCGGGCGACGACGCCTACCGGCGCGTGTTCCGCGAGATCCTGCGCCCGACGGCGGACCGCTACCAGCCCGACCTGGTCCTGGTGTCGGCGGGGTTCGATGCCCACGGCGACGATCCGCTGGGATCGATGAGCGTGACCGAGGACGGCTTCGCCGACCTGACTGCGGAGGTGTGTGCGATCGCCGACGACCATGCGTCGGGCCGACTGGCGCTGGTCCTCGAGGGCGGATACAGCCTTCCTGCTCTGGCGCAATGCGTCCGGCGCTGCGCGGCGGTGCTGTGAACGCGGCCTAAAGCGCCGCCGCGACCCGGGGAAGAAGAGCCCGAACCCGCTGGGCCGTCCGGTCGGTCGGAACATCGCCCGCGTACTGCACGCCGATCTCCTCGCACAGCATGCGCGACGTGATCTGGGACGACAGGAAGATCACCGGCAATCCTGAGCCCGGATGCGTGCCTCCGCCCACCAGCCAAAGGCCGTCGGTGTAGGGCAGCCGGTGCTGCGGCCGGCGGTGGAGCATTTGCCGCAGGCTGTGGGCGAGGTTGAAGGTGGCCCCGAAGTTGATGTTCATGCCCCGCCAGTCCTTGGGTGTGAACATCACCTCGGTCTGGATCCGGCGTTCGATGTCCGCGAGTCCGAACACGCGCTCGAGCTGTCGAAGCGTGGTCTGTCGCAGTCCCTCCGCCTCGCGGGCCCAGTCCACGCGCCCCTTGAGGTTCGGCACCGGCACGAGCACGTAGAGGCTGCTGTCGCCCGGCGGGGCGAGCGTCGGATCCAGGCGGGACGGATTGCAAACGTATGCAGACGGGTCTTCGCTCAGCCGCCCGCGGGTGGCGATGTCGGCGAGGTTGTCGCGATAGCTCGCCGACGTGTAGATCGTGTGGTGCGGGAGATCGACCTCGCCCCGGATACCGAGGTAGAGCATGAAGGTGCTGCACGAGTAGTCGCGAGAATCGATGCGCTGGTCGGTGTCGCGTCCACGGAGCGCCGCGGGAATCAGGTGCTTGAGAGCCCAGGTCGCATCGGCGTTGATGACCGCGTGCTCGTGGTCGTGCATCGTGCCCGCCGCCTCGATCCCTGTGAGCCGACGACCGTCGAATCGAAGTCCCGTGACCGGCTGGCCGCAGCGGATCTCGACACCCATTTCCTGGCACGCCGCGGCCATCGCGGACGTGAGGGCGTTGCAGCCGCCGATCGGATGCCAGATCCCGTACTCGTACTCGATGAAGGGCAGGATCGAGAACAGGCTCGGACACTCGAACGGGCTCATGCCGAGGTACTTGCTTTGGAAGCTCGTTGCGAGGCGCGACGCCTCGCTGCGGAAGTACCCCGCCAGGTGGTCGTGGACCGATTGCCAGGGTTTCAGCACCGGCGCGACCTTGAGCGTGTCCATGGTCAGCAGGTCCCGCAGGCCCCGAACGGGTCGGCGGAGGATCGGGGTCATCAGGTCGAGCTTCCGACGATTGTCGCGCATGAACCGCTCGAATCCCGCCCCGTCTCCGGGGCGGATCGCATCGAGCTGCTGGACCATCTCGGCCACGTCCTGGGTGGTGTCGATCACCAGCGGATGCGCGTCGCGCTGTCCGATGAGCAAGCGGTACATCGGATCGAGCCGTCGCAGGTCCACGTAGTCGCCGAGTCGACGGCCGGCCGCGCTGAAGATCTCCTCCAGCACGTACGGCATCATGAAGAACGTGGGACCTCGATCGAACGCGAAGCGTCCGCTGGTCAGTCGGCCGGTTCGGCCGCCGGCGGTCTTCATGGCCTCGTACACCCGCACCGGCAACCCACTCGCCGCCAGGAGCATGGCGGACGCCAAGCCTCCGGGACCGGCTCCAACGACGGCGATCGGATTGCTTCGTTTCATGGGCAGGTCGGGCGGGTCGATGGTACGGGCCCGTGCATCCGGGATCCGCCGAGGGCGGAGGGCGGGCGGTCGCGACTTCGTCGCCGAACGAGCGCGGATTCACTCCGAATTCCGCGGCCGTGCATCCAACTCCTCGCTGCCCGCGAAAACCGGATCGAACGGTCCCGATCGACTTGGCCACAGTATCCTTCAACGCAAGGTCCGGCGCGGCTCGGCCGCATGGAACCAGATGGCTCGAACCACGAGCACCCTTCACGATCACCGCCGGCAGTCCGCTCCCGCGGGGTCGCTCCACGTGCCGCAGGTGGGCGGCGCGGCCACGCCGGCCCTGCGCCGACGTCGGGTGTGGCTGCGCCGCTTCCGCCAGCTCCTCTCCGAACACCGGGCCCATCTTGCCGAGCTCGTGTCGCAGGAGGTTCACAAGCCGGTTGCCGAGGCGCTTCTGGCGGACGTCGTCCCGCTGCTCGACGCCTGCCGCTGGCACGAGCGGAACCTGTCTCGGGTGCTGGGCCCGCGCCCGGTGCGCGGCGGGTCGGTGTGGCAGATCGGACAGCGTCAGGAGACGCGGCGCGAGCCGCTTGGCCGCGTGGCCGTCATCGCCACGTGGAACTACCCCATCCAGTTGCTGGGGATCCAGATCGTCCAGGCGCTCGCGGCGGGGAACACCGTGGTGGTCAAGCCGTCGGAGCGGTCGCCACGCTCGCAGGAGGCGCTGCTCGAGTTGGCCCGCGCCGCCATGGCCGAGGCGGAACTGGACCAGCGGCTGCTCTCCTGGACCGAGGCGACGCGCGAGGCGGGCTCCGCGCTGCTGGTTGCGGAGCGCTTCGACCACATCGTCTTCACGGGATCGACTGCGACCGGCAGGGCGATTGCCGAACTGGCAGCGCAGTCGCTGACGCCGACCACTCTCGAGCTGTCCGGATGCGACTCGGCGATCGTGCTCGACGACGCCGACTTGCGCTTGGCCGCACACACGATCTGGGCCGCGGTGACGATGAACGCGGGACAGACCTGCATGGCCCCGCGGCGGGTGCTGGTGGAGGATGCGGCGTACGTTCGCTTCCTCTCCGAGCTGGCACCGCTGGTCGCCGCCGCGGCGCCGGCGGCCATGATCGACGCCGACGCGGCCCGCACCTGCTTCGCCGTCGCGGAAGCGGCGGCACTCACGGGCGGGCGGAGCGTGAGCGGCGTGCTCGAGCCGCCCGCGGCCAACCGCCTGCGTCCACTCGCGATCGTGGACTGCCCGCGCGACTCGATGCTGGTCGCCGGAGGCCATTTCGGTCCCGCGGTCGCGGTCTTGCGCGTGCGGGACACGACCGATGCCCTCCAGGTGCACCACCAACACGCCCAGCACCTGGTGGCTTCGGTCTTCACCGGGCAACGAGCGCGGGCCGACGCCCTGGTTCCCCTCCTCGGTGCGGGGACGGTGTGCGTCAACGACTGCGTTCGACCGACCGCACATCCCGGTGCGTCGATCGGCGGTCGCGGCGACAGCGGCTGGGGCGTGACCCGAGGTCGCGAGGGTCTGCTGGCCATGACCCGACCGGTGGTGGTCGCGCGAACGAGTTGCCGGTGGCGACTGCCCGCCGAGTTGCCCGCCGGAGGGGCGCTCCTCGGCATCGATCGCTTGATCGGTTTCCTCTACGGCCGGCGCTCGCGCACCTGAGACCAGTCATCCGCGCCTGCGGCCCGAACACGACTTCCGAATCCCGAGACTCGCTCCCATGCCCATTCCCGCAAACACCATCGTCGTCGGCGGCGGACTGGCCGGTCTGGCGGCCGCCGTCGAGATTGCCCGCCGCGGCGCTCCCGTGACGCTGGTCGAGCGGAACAACCATCTCGGCGGCAAGATGAACGTGCTCTCCGAGGCGGGATTCCAGTTCGACATGGGCCCGACGATCCTCAGCATGCCCCAGGTGCTGCGCGGCATCATCGAGCGCTGCGGACGTCGGGTGGACGACTACATCGACCTGGTCGAGCTCGATCCCCAGTGGCGATGCCTCTTCGAGGACGGCACCGTGATCGACCTGCGCCAGGACGAGCGGCAGATGGCCGAGGCCCTCGATCGGCAGTTTCCCAACGAGCGGCCCGGTGCCGGCTACCTCAAGTTCATCGCGTTCAGCCGCCGGATGCTCCGCCTCAGCGAGAAGGTGTTCTTCTACAAGGACCTCGGCGGAATCGCCGACCTGATGCGCCGCCCGCCGAAGGATCCGGGCGTGCTGTCGGACGTTCTGGCGATGCGGATGCACAGCACGGTGGGCGCCACCGCCCAGCGCATGATCGGCGAACGGCACATGACGCAGGTGTCCGAGCACTTCCTTCAGTACGTGGGTTCGAATCCCTTCCTGGCGCCGGCGATCCTGTCCCTGATCGCGGCCGCGCAGATGGACCACGGCTGCTGGTACGCCATGGGCGGAACCCGCAGCGTGGCGCGATCGCTGGAGCGCCTGGCCATCGAGTTCGACGTCCGGATCGTGCGGGGCACGGGCGTGCGTCGCATCCTCGAGCGCGGGGGCCGGGTGGCGGGGGTCGAGCTCGACGACGACACCGTGATCGCCGGCGAGGCGGTGGTCTCCAACTGCGACGTGCAGCGCACCTATCGCGACCTGATCGGCAGCACTCCGGCCATCGCGGCCCAGGGCCGGATCGCGTCGCGCTACACGCCGGCGTGCAGCGGCGTCGTTCTCTATCTCGGCCTTGATCGGCAGTACGACCACCTGCTCCACCACAACTTCGTCTTCAGCGCCGACTCCGGTCGCGAGTTCAACGACATCTACCACCGCGGGATCCCCGCGGCGGACCCGACGGTGTACCTGTGCGTGCCGTCGCGGACGGATCCGACCCAGGCCCCTCCAGGCGGCGAGGCGCTGTACGCCCTGATCCACACGCCCTACCTCCGGCCCGGCCAGCGCTGGGAGGGACCGGGCGGCATGATGGAGGCCTATCGCAACACCGTCGTCGCCAAGCTCCGTCGCTTCGGCATGGACGACATCGAGCGGCACATCGTCGTCGAGCGACACCTGACGCCGGCCGGTATCGAGCGGCTCTACAACGCGGAAGGCGGCGCCATCTACGGTCTCGCGTCGCACGGTCGTCTGCACGGCGGGTTCAAGCCGCGCAACCGGAGCGACGTGCTCCGGAACCTGTATCTTGCGGGCGGCAGCGCCAATCCCGGTCCGGGCGTTCCGATGGTGCTCATGAGTGGCGTGACCGCGGCCAACGCGTTGTGCGAGGACTGGGGCATCGCCGGATCCGCAGCGCCGGGGGTGCCGCCGGCGCCGGCAAGGAAGGAGAGCCCATGGGCCGAGCCGGTGGGGAGCGCCTGAGCGACCGTGGCCTCCTGCCCGGGCGGTACGACCCGCGCTTCGCCCGCGTCTTCGGCTGGTACACGCGCCGTCTCTTGCGCAAGCGGTTCTTCGCCGTCCGCCTCGCCCGCGAAGATGCGGCGATGCTTCGCGGACTGGCACACCACGAGGGGCCGCTGGTGATCGCCCTCGCGCATCCATCCTGGTGGGACCCGCTGCTCGCGGTCCTCCTCGCGCGGGAATTCCTGCCGGAACGCAGCGGGTGCGGCCCGATGGACGCGGACCAGCTCCGGCGCTTCGGTCTGTTCCGGCGCCTGGGCCTCTTCGGTGTCGATCCCGACGATCCTGCGAGCCTCCGCGCCATGGGCGACTACGTGGCGGAGGTGTTCGCGCGGGAGGCGCGGCCGACGTTCTACGTGACGCCGCAGGGGCACTTCACCGATCCGCGCGATCCCGTCCGGCTTCGTCCCGGCGCGGCGGCGGTGGCCGCGGCGCACCCAATGGCCCGGGCGGTGGTGGTGGCGCTCGAGTACGCCTTCTGGCAGGATCAGCGTCCGGAGGCGTTCTTGGCCGCCGCGGAATGCCGTCCCGCGCGGCGGACGATGACGGGTTGGCACCGGACCCTCCAGTCGAGTCTCCAGGCCGAAGCCGATCGGCTGGCGCTGCTGGTGCGGGCCCGCGATCCGGAGCCCTTCGAAACCCTGGTGGGCGACGAGCAGGCAAGCATTCAGCCCGTCTACGACCTGTGGCTTCGGGTCACGGGTCGCGGCGGCGCGATCGCCGCGCGGCGGCGGGCCGAGGAAGCGACGGGTCCGCGGTGACCGCCCTGATGGCCACGGCCGCCGCCCTGTGCGCCTTGGCGCTCGGGATGACGCTCAGGAACCTGGCGGTGTACCGCCGGCGCTGGACGGGCTGGCGCCAGGTCGCCTCGGGAGCCGAGGCGCGGCCCCTGGTTTCGGTGTGCATTCCCGCCCGCAACGAAGCGACGAACATCGAGTCGTGCGTGCGGTCGGTGTTCAAGCAGACGTACGCGCCGATCGAAGTGCTGGTCTACGACGACCAAAGCACGGACGCGACGCCGGAGATTCTCCTTCGCCTGGCGGCGGAGGACGCGCGACTGGTCCGCGTACCGACCGAGCCGCTGCCGCCGGGCTGGAACGGCAAGCAGTGGGGCTGCGACCGCATGGGACGGATCGCCAAGGGGGAATGGCTCCTGTTCACGGACGCCGACGTGCGCCTCGACGAGGCGTGCGTGGCGCGGACGCTCGGGGAGGCGGTCGCCCGCGGGTGCGACCTGCTCTCGACCTTCCCACGCCAGGTGCTGGGCACGGTCGGAGAGGCGCTCCTGGTGCCGATGATCCACTTCGTGCTCTTCAGCTACCTGCCGATGGACCGCATG
>JAGQOG010000503.1 GCA_020427695.1 Phycisphaerales bacterium | reverse complement strand
GCCGATCCCCCGGCCGATCCCCCGGCCGATCCCTCGGCCGAGCCAGCCGCCGACCCGAGCGCGCGCGGCATGCCCGTCGCGGCAGCGCCATCGTGCTCGTGACCGCGGTCCTCGTCCTGCTGGTCATCATCGCGATCGCCTTCCTCAGCCAGTCGAGTGGCGGACGTGTCACCGCGGTCTCGACCCAGAGCAGTTCCATCTTGGACGACCGCTCCTCCGCGATCGCCGAGGACGTGGCGCGGCAGGTGGCCGAAGCGCTCTTCACGCGGCCGATCGATCCGACCGATCCGGACGTGGTCGCCGGCAACGAGGCGAACGCGAACTACCCTCGCGGTCCGTTCGATCTCGCGGCCGTGCGCTACGGCGCCAACGGTCGCTACGGCGTCGATCCGCAGGACTTCAACGATCCCTACGACTTCGACGCCGACGGCAACCTGAACGAGCCGGACGGCTTTCCCGACTTCTCCTACAACTTTGCGCCGTACGAGACGGTGCCGTGGACGAACTGGCCGTCGCTCCTCTTCCGAACCGACGACGCACCCGGCGGCCCCGGGTTCGGCGACGCGCGATGGTTGCGCGACACCGAGCCGAACCGGCTGGTCGAGCAGGGGATCGGCTACCAGTTCTCGCATTGGCAGCACCTGACCTACCTCCCGACGGCCGAGAACGGTTGGCGCGTGGTCGCCGACCTCTCCGACGTGACCGGGTCCTTGGCGACCGATCTGCGGGTGCCGCTCGAGCAGTGGCCACCGGAAATCGCCTCCCAGCTCGCCGCCAACCCGAACCTGCTGCTGCCCGTTCCCGGCGCGGTCCAGACCACGTTCGTCAACCAGTTCCTGGCCCGTCGCGACGGCTGGTTCTTCGACTACGCCAGCGTCTACGCCAACGCCTCCTCGGTCCTGCCCAACCTCTGGGACCTGAAGCTCCTCGGTCCGCCATCGGACGAGTTCAAGCCCGGCACGAAGCGGAATGTGGTCTCCCGCACCTTCGCCGACACGGACGGCGACGGCATCACCGACGCGTTCTGGATGCTCGCCCCCTCGTCGATCGACCAGAAGCTGCGGCAGGTGGTCGCGGTTTCGATCGTGGACAACGGCGGCCTGGTGAACGTCAACGCCGCGACGCGGTTCGTGCGCCGCAATGCCAACGAAGCGGTCGTGGCGGGCGCCCTCGTGCCCTACACCGCGACCACGGGCGCCTCGCCGGCCGATGTCGCGCTGGTCACGGCGGAGGAAGGCGTCACCCGCACCGGGCTTCTCGACAACCCGCTCAACCAGCAGGGGGTGCTCTTCGGGCCGGGTGCGCTGGTGGACTTCTCCTACGACACCGACCTCAACTTCAAGGTGCGCTTCGATCCGCAGCGGTGGTCCGACGCGGACGACGGCTACACCTTCCTCGACGAGGCCGGCGTTCTCGGGAACGGGCTGGTCAACACCTACGCCCTGGCCGCCGCGGCGTACCTCACCCCCAATCCGTTCCTCGCCCCGGCCGCCGACCGCCTCCGGTACTGGAAGGCCGGGGCCATGCGCCCCTACGGCGACCCGGGGCTGGCGGTGACGCCCTTCGGCACGCCGGAAGAGATCGAGCTCCGCCTGTTCAACGGCCAGAACATGCCGGCCGTCCTGTCGCGCCTCGAGCGGTCGCTCAACCTCTCGCAGGCCAACGACTACCAGCTCCTGCGCTCGAACATGCAGAAGCGCGAGGAGAGCAACGAGTTCCTCGACCAGCTCAACACCCAGGAGCTCCTCTTCGACACCCGCCGCAAGCTCACCACGCTCAACGGCACCATGAACGACGTGATGCCGGCGGCGCTGTGGCCGTCGGCCTACCCGCCGACCATCGGCGCCACCGACGCGGGCTACCTCGCCGCGTACGACCTCGTGGAGTACAACAAGGTCACGAAGCGGTTCTCGGTGCCCGCGATTCCCAACAACGCCGGGCAGCAGGACGCGATCGTGCTGGGCTCGGACGCCATCACGACCGAGGACCAGGTGCGCTGGGGACAGCTCATCCGGAAGTACGACCTGCGGGCGTACGCGCCGGATCCGCGCCTGATGCGCGACCTCGACGGCAACGGCGTGATCCAGGAGCAGGGCGGATCGCTCGGCAGCAACGGCGTCAACGACTTCGATGCGCAGGCCACCGAGCAGCGCACGATGGCCCGCGACCACCTCCGGCGGATCCTCGACCGGAGCCTGGTGAGCGAAGGCCCGAACGCCACGCTCAGCTACTTCGGCAAGGGCAGCGATGCCGCCAAGAAGACGCGGTCGCTGATCGCCAGCCTCGGGGCCAACATCGAGTCCTTCGGCGACGGCCTGTCGCTCGTCTTCGGCTCGAACCCGACGATCGCGCCGCTTCCCGTCGATCGGCCGCTCAGCTACGACGACGCCCGGGTCTTCGAGGATCCGAGCAACCCCGGCCGCCGCTTCATCGGCGTCGAGCGCCAGCCGTTCATCATGGAGGCGGTGATCGCGCACGTGTACTCGAAGGGCGAGGTGCCGGCGAGCTATCCCGGCCCGCTCCATCCCGACGACGTGACCGCGGGCACCCGCATCCGCATCCCGCTCGGCCAGCCGGACGAGGGCGAGTTCTTCGTCAACTCCGAGAGCGACGTGCACACGGTGGTCGTGGTGCAGATCGCGAACCCGTTCGACCGGCCGCTCGTGCTGGCGACGCGTCCGTTGGCGGGGGGGCCAGAGGTTCCGGAGTACCGCCTCCGGGTGTTCGGCAAGACCGTCACCCTGCGCTTCTCCAACTGCGACAACGCCGCCCTCGGCGCGATGCAGACCCTCAAGATCGACACCAACGGCGACGGAACGCTCGACTACGAGCAGCTCCTGCTCCTGCCGTGCACCGAGGACGAGCCGCGCACGGCGATCGTCTACGCCATTCCCTCGGAGGTGCGCGACTTCGGCGTCACCAGCGGCGTGGGCAGCGGGACCGGCACCGGCATGGACACCGCGTTCGGCGTCCGCTGGCGCGACTTCTTCGACATCGGTCTCGCCGCCGAGACGTCCGGACCGCTGGTCAAGCAGGAGCTCTTCGAGGACCTCCGCACGCCCTTCGCGGACACCCTTCGCTTCAACGCGACGTCGTCGTGGACCGTGGACGACATCGACCAGTACAGCGCGTCTGAGAACAGCTCCGTGGAGCTCCTGCGGACCACGGGCCCCAGCTGGATCGTGGTCGATCGGCTCGACTTCGAGGAGGGCGGCTGCGGTGCGCAGTGGGAGTTCCGCGACGCGGTGTCCAAGCTGCACGACGATCCGAAGTTCCGTCCGCCGGACGCCGCCAGCGCCGACGACAACTACTTCTGGGATCCGAACAACCCCGGCTTCAACTTCTTCAACGGCATCCGGATCAAGGACAACGACTACTTCACG
>JAGQOG010000502.1 GCA_020427695.1 Phycisphaerales bacterium | reverse complement strand
GTCCACGCCGCGAGCAGCAGGCCGAGATCGGCACGGTCAACGTCGCGGTCGCCGTCGAGATCGGCGGCGCACGCGCCGCCGCGCGGACACGGGCCCCACGCACTCAGCAGAAGACCGAGATCGGCACCATCCACGACGCCGTCGCCGTTGAGGTCGCCGAAGGCGGGCGCCGGGCCGATGCGGTAGACCGCGGTCGATCCGCTCACCTCGTTGCCGACGACAAGCAGGGGATCCTTGCTCGGGGAGTCGGAGGCCGGGATGAACACGATCCCCTCGGGACCGAGATCGCCGGCGCCGCCGCTCTCGGGATCCGCGCCGAAGTCGCGCGGATTGATGTACTGCACGAACACCGGTGCGGCCGGATCCGTGATGTCGAGCGTGACGATCCCGCCGATGCGCTCGAGGCCCACGAACGCGTAGGTGCGGTCGCCGATCGTGCCCACGGCGACGCCCTCGGGCTCCGGACCCTTGTTGTCGCTGCGGTTGTCGAAGGCGTTGTTGTCGTTGGAGGCGTTGAAGTTCGCCGGGAATGCCGCCGCCGTCGTCTGCTCGAAGAGCTCCTTGCTGTCCCAGACGATGCTCCCGTCGGTGGTCCAGATCGTGACCGACCGGCCACCGAAGGGATGCAGCGACTCGAACAGGCCGTCGCCGTTCTCGTCGCCGGTGGCGGTGGTGACGGTCAACCGGCCCAGGTTGGCGTTCGCCTTGAGCTGTGCCGCCATGGGGAAGTAGACCGGGTCGAGATCAAGGTCCTTGACGCGCTCCTCCTCGGCGAACCCGTCGTAGTCGCGAGCGTCTCCCTCGTTGGCGGTGATCAGGTAGGTCTCGCCGCCGGCTTGGAACGACGCGATCGCGTCCGGCTGACGCATGCCGAGCACCGGCCACGAGCGGATGTTGATGGAGGAGTCCTGGTCGGAGGCGTCGATCCCGTTGCCGCCAAGCGTGATCAGGCCGAAGAGCGCTGGCTGCGGACTCGGGTTCGGCGTCAGCAGTCCGGTGTCCGGATCGAACGTCCCCTCGAGCTGGAAGTCGTTGTCGTTGACGACGGCGAGAAGCCCGCCGTGGAGAAGGGCCAGGCCTTCGGCCTTGTCCACGCTCGAGAACCCGATCGCGGCCAGATCGACGTACACCTCCTTGGACACCGGAACGATGCCGGCATCGGCAAGCTGCTCCGCCGACATGCCTTCCAGCGTGCCGCCCGGTCCGACGATCGCCTGATCAAGGTCGAGCAGGTTGGTGGCGTGGCGGAGATCGATGTGAAAGATCTTCTTCTTCGCCGTCGGGCCAAAGGCGCTGTCGCGCTCGATCACCAGGAACTCGCCCGGACGCAGGGAGACCGCGTCGCCGACCTTGTCGCTGCCACCGCCTTCGATGCGGTAGAGGTACTCGCCGACGGTCGAGCTGGTGGCGATGTCGAACGCGAGGATCCGGTTGTTGAGCGACGTCTTGGAGCTGTTGTCGTTGGGAAGATCGGGATTGTCGAGCGGACTCTGGATGAAGGCGTAGATCGTGCCTTCCTGGTACGCGATGGCCTCGAAGCCGCGGTTGCTGCGGCGCTGGGCCCAGACGGCGGGGAACGCCTCGGTGCCGACCTCGACCCCGAAGCCGTTGGAGCCCTCGGGCACGAACCGCTCGATCAGGACCCCGTCCGCATCGAAGTGGTACAGCGCCGGGCGGTACTCGTCGCAAAGCCAGAGCGTGCCGTCCGGGGTTCGAACGATCCCCTCGATGTCGCCGCCAAAGGGATCGTTGTCGAGGGGATTTCCGAAGAGATCGATCGGCTCCTCGTCGGTGTGGGCCAGGCCTTGGGACTGTCCCTGGAGATTCGGCCGGCCGGTGATCGGCGTGCCATCGGCACGGGTCAGGCCGAGGCGGTTGGTGATCGTGAGTTCCCCGGTGGCGGGATCGAACTCGAAGGAGTCGACCTCGAGCTGGAAGTCGGGAAGCGGGAACGGCCGCTCCAGGATGCCGTCGTTGTCCACGTCGACCGGCTCGGCGTTGGGACCGCGATCGGGATGGGTGAGGAACCGGTAGCGTCCGGTCTGGGCATCGACGCCGTCGAAGAACAGGCCGGAGAAGCCGCCGAGCTGGATGTCTTGGCCCGCCGCCGTCGTACCCAACAGCGGGAGGTTGGTGAACTCGTAGGTCTCGAGCGAAGCGTCGCGACCAACGTGGTCGATCCAGGGCAGTCCGACGATCTGGGTGACCGTGGCGCTGGCGAGATCGACGACCGCAACCGCGTTGTTCTCCTGAAGCGTGACCCACGCGGTAGAGGAGTCGGGCGAGACCGCGATGTACTCGGGCTCGATGTCCTGCGCGGCGGTGGCGTTGGGGCCGAAGATGCGCACGTACGGCCCGAGATCGGCGCCGTTGAAGGCGCCGAAGTCGGCGGTGAAGACCGACTGCGGTCCGACGTTGTCGATGCCGTCGGAGACGTCGACGATGCTCACCGAACCCTCGGGGTCGACCGTGTAGTCGTCGTTCGGCTCCGCCTCGTTCGCCGTCAGCACCTTGGTGCCGTCCGGGGTGAAGGCGATCATGTCGGGCTGGGCGCCGACGGCGACGGACTTGAGGAAGGTCCCGTCGCAATCGAAGAACGCGACGGAGCCCGGATCGGTCTTCGGATCGGCCTGCACCGCCACCGCGATCAGGCCGCCTTGGGCGGCGACGCTGTTCGCGACGGCGCCGTAGGGACTGACGTCAATGGTGAAGATCAGCGTCGGACGCGACGGATCGGCCAGGTCGAGCACGTCAACCGTGGCGGCGAAGGCGTTGATCACGAACAGCCGCTGCGATCCGGCGTCGTAGGCGACGATCTCCGAAGCGCCCTCGTCGAACACGCCCGTCTCGTGGCGTCCGATCAGTTCCAGGGCGATGGGCGCGTCGGCGAGGGTCGGGACGACCATCGTTCCGACGGCGAGGACAGCGCCGCCCGCGGCGGCGATTCTCCGAATGCTCACAGTTGACCTCCAAAGGGGGACGAGGGAACCGGGCACGGCCCGCCGGCGGCAGCCTCGTGCATCGGTCGTCGGGACCCTATCGGGACGCGTTTGCCGCCGCGTTGCGGTCGCGCAAAGGGCGCGTCAAGGTGGGGATCCCCGTCAGGACGCGCGGGTGCGCGAGGCGCGACTGCACGGTGCGGCGAACAGGTCGAGGAGTCGGGCGGCGCAATCGAGCGCGGATCGGGGCGTGGCGGAAGCCGTCGCGGCCCGCCGCATGCGATCCAATGCGCTGCCATCGGCCAGAAGGCGGTCGATGCGCCATGCGGTCGTCGCCGAGGTGTTGCACCGGATGGCGCAGCCCCACTCCAGGAGGTGATCGGCGTTGCGCTCCTCCTGGCCCGGTACGGCGTGGAGGATCACCATCGGCAGTCCTCGCGCTCGTGCCTCGCTCGACGTCAAGCCGCCGGGCTTGCCGACGAGCAGGTCCGCGGCCGCCATGAGCTCGTTCATGCGGGTCGTGAATCCCAGCACGTGTGGTCGCACCGCTGCGCCGTCGGCCACGCCCTGCGCCGCCGCCTCCAGCGCCGTGCGCACCGTCTCGTTTCGACCGCACACCGTGACCAGCTCGGCGGGCGTGTCGAGTCGAAGGAGCGACTCGAACAGGGACACCACCGGCCCGATGCAGCAGCCGCCGGTCGTGAAGAGGACGACGCGACGCTGCGGGTCGAGGCCGTGCTGCCCGCACGCAGCCGACCGCGGCAGCGGCTCGGCGAACACGGGATCGATGGGGATCCCGGTGGTGGTGATCCGTTCCGGCGGAACACCTCCACGCAGGAGCATCTGCGCGCTCTCGTCCGCCGCCACGAAGTAGTGGTCGCACGGCGCGCAGAACCACATGCCGTGGACATCGATGTCGGTGACCACCGTGGCCAGCGCCGCGGAGAGTCGGCCCCGTCGACGCAATCCCGCCAGGTACTCGCTGGCCAGGAAGTGGGTGCACACGACAAGGTCGGGCTTGCGTTCGGCGAGGAGGCGCCGCAGGCGCGAGAGGTTGGCGTGGGCGAGGTGCCAGCGCTTGGCCACGCCGGTCCACGGACGGTCGGAGCGGTCGTACAGCCAGCCGACCACGGCGGGCGCACGATCGATGAGGCCGAGGTACAGGCCGCGGTATGCGTTTCGGAACCACGGCGTCGCATGGGCCAGGACATCGACCACCTCGATGGACTCGACGGCTCCGCCGCGCGATGCCGCCACCGACTGCAGCCCGCTTGCGACGGCTTCGGCGGCCCGGGTGTGTCCAGCGCCGACGCTGGCGGTCAGCACGAGCACGCGTCCCGGATCCGCGCG
>JAGQOG010000501.1 GCA_020427695.1 Phycisphaerales bacterium | reverse complement strand
TGGCGCGAGCGCGTCGAGCTCGCCGAGCGGGACGCCGGCATCGCGGCGGACGACGTCGAGCGGGTGCGCAACGCGATGGCCGATGGCGCCGCCAAGCAGCGCGAACTCGACACCGCCGAGCAGCGTGCGATCGCCGCCGACCGGATCGTCGTCGCGGCCCGCGAGGAGTTGAACAAGGTCCCGGCGCGGCGTGCAGGCCTCAAGGGCTCCCGGGCGAGCCAGGACGCGAATCTCCAGCTCGCCCAACTCAACATCGACCGCTGCCGGATCCGCTCGCCGATTGCGGGCGTGCTCCAGTCGGTGGATGTGAAGCCGGGCGAGATGGTCGCGTCCGGGCGGCGCGTGGCCCGCGTGGTCGGATTGGATCGCATCGAGGTTCCGCTGCTCCTGCCCGCCTCGGCGCGGCCGGACGTCGCGATCGGAGACCCGGTGGTGCTCGCCGACGCCGCGATCGAATCGCGGCAGTGGGACGCGCGGATCGCCCGCATCGCGCCGGAGGACGACGCCACCACGAGAACGATGACGGTGTACGCCGAACTCTCCGGTGGAGCCGTGCCGCTCGCGCCCGGCCGGTTTGTGCGCGGGACCGTGGACGCGGGCGACGCGGCCCCGCGGCAGGCGATTCCGCGCCGCGCCGTGCGCGGCGACCGCGTCTACGTCGTGCGGGACGGCCGCGTGCAGCAGCGCGAGGTGAAGCCGGCGTTCAACCTCGCCGGATCCATCGAGGAGCTCGGCCTGCCGGACACCGCCTGGGTGGTGCTCGCGGAGCCGCTCCCCGAGGGCGATCTCGTCGTCCTCGACGGTTCGCGGTCGCTGCCCGTCGGCGCCCCGGCGCTTGCGGTCGGTTCCGACGGCAATGCCCTTCGCGCCGAGGCCATCGAGCGGCGTCCGCCGCTTCGAGCCGAGGAGCGGGTGCCGTGATTCCGCCGCTGACGCGGTTCGGCGTCAACAAGCCGGTCCCCGCCCGCCTCTTCATGTGGACGCTGATCGTCGCGGGCGTGTGGTGCGGCCTCACGATGCGGCGCGAGTTCTTCCCCGAGACCAATCCCGACCGCGTCCGCATCGTGCTTCCGTTCCCTGGGGCCACGCCCGAGGAGATCGAGGAGTCGATGGCGCGGAAGGTCGAGGATGCGGTGGCCGATCTCGAGGAGGTGGACGAGATCGAGTCCACCCTCGGCGAGGGCATCGGGTCGATCGTCGTCAAGCTGCGCGAAGGCGTCGATCTCCGGACGGCCATGGACGAGGTGCGCACCGCGGTCGATTCGCTCACCGACCTGCCGCCCGAGGCGGAGCGGATCGTGGTGCAGGAGCTTCGGCCCACGATCCCCGTCATCATGATGACGCTCTCCGGCGATGCGCCGGAGGAGACGCTCAAGCAGGCGATGCAGGAGATGGTGGACGAGCTGCGCACCCTCCCGGGCATGGGCACGCTCGTCACATCCGGAACCCGGCGGTACGAGCTCCGGGTCGAGGTCTCGGAGACGGCGCTTCTCGAACAGGGGCTCAGCCTGCCGCAGGTCGCCGACGCGATCAACGCCTGGATGGACGACATCCCCGGCGGCGCCGTCCGGAGCGCGACCGGCAACATCAACGTGCGCACGCTCGGCGTCGAGGAGCGGGCGGAGGCGGTGCGGGGCATCGTGCTGCGGGCCACCGCCGACGGCCAGGCGCTGCGCGTCGGCGACATCGCGGAGGTCCGCGAGTACTTCGTGGACGACCAGGTCGAGCGTCGCTTCAACGGGCTGCCGGCGGTGAGCGTCACGGCGTTCAAGAACGGCGACGAGGACGCGATCGAGATCGCCCAGATGGTGCGGGCGTACGCGGCGGGACGGCAGGGCAAGCCCTTCCCGCAGACGGCGCTCGAGCGGACGATCCATCCCGGCATCGAGGCGGCGTGGGAACTCGGCAGCCGCAGCACGCGGGTCCTGCCGGGAACGATCGCCCTGCACTCCGATCTCGCCCGGCTGATCGAGGGCCGACTGTCGCTCTTGACGCGGAACGCGATCCAGGGGGCCGTGCTCATCTTCATGGCCCTCTTGTTCTTCCTGAGTCCGCGGCCCGCGTGGTGGGTGATGGTCGGTCTGTTCACCGCCCTCGGCGGCACGCTCGTCGCGATGACGGCGATCGGCGTGACCCTCAACATGCTCACGATGTTCGGGATGCTCATCGTGCTGGGCATGCTCCAGGACGACGCCATCGTCGTCTCCGAGAACATCATCTCGCGGCACGACGCCGGCGAGCCGCCGCGTCTCGCCGCCATCAACGGCGCCGAGGAGGTGTTCTGGCCGGTCATCGGCACCGTCACCACGACAATCGTCGCATTCATGCCCCTGACCCTCGTCAAGGGACCGATCGGCGAGCTGCTCAAGTCGCTCCCGCTGGTCGTGATCTGTGCGCTCTCCGTGAGCCTGGTCGAGTGCATGATGACGATGCCGAGCCACCTGACGCACTCCCTCGAGAAGCGGGACCGGCGCCGTCCGGGCCCCATCGAGCGGGCAGTGGAGCGCTTTTGCGCCTGGCGCGACCGCGCCGTGATCGGGCGCGCCGTCGAGACCTACGCCCGGTTCTCCGCGGTGATGCTCGAGTACCGCTACGTGACGGTGTCGATCGCCCTGGCCACGCTGATCGTCTCCCTCGGGATGGTCGCGGGCGGGCGCCTGCCCTTCACCTTCATTCCCAAGAACGACGCCGAGACGGTGGTGATCGACGTCCGCATGCCGGTGGGCACGCCGCTCGCCACGACGGAGAAGCTGGTGCGGCGCCTGGAGGCGGCGGCCATGGCGCAACCCGAGCTCAAGTCGGTCAGCGCCCTGGTGGGCCAGTCGTCCGACATCGAGACCGCCCTGTCGAACGCCCCGGCGACCCACGTGGGGCAGGTGTTTCTCGAGCTCGTCCCCGTCGAGGAGCGCAACCGGGAGAGCACGGCGGTCATCGCGTCGATCCGCGAGGCCATCGCCCCGGCGGTCGAGGCGGAGTCGATCAGGTTCACCGAAGTGAGCGGCGGACCGAGCGGGCGCGATGTGACCATCGAGGTGCGGGGCGAGAGCCGGGCCATGTGTTTGGCCGCGGTGGACCGCGTGCGATCGATGTTGGAGGAGTACGAGGGGGTGCGGGACATCTCCGACGACGACTACGACTCGCAGCGCGAGCTCCAGATCGCCCTCCGTCCGGGCGCCGCGGCGCTCGGGCTCACCGTGGCGGGAGTCGCCCGGCAGGTGCGCGGAGCGCTGTTCGGCCTCGAGGCGCACACCTACAGCGAACGGCGCGAGGACATCGACGTGCGGGTGCGGCTCGAGGAGTCGTCGCGCCGGCGCCTCGACACCATCGAGTCGATGTGGATCGTCACGCCGACCGGCAAGCGGGTGCCGCTGGCCGAGGTTGCCGAGCTCGTCGATGGAACGAGCTTCGCCACGCTGCGCCGCGTCGATCGCGTGCGAACGATCACCGTCACCGCCGACTGCGCCTACGGCACCAACCCCGAGCAGGTGAACGCGGCCATCACGCCGCGCCTGGCGGACATCCAGGCGGAATTCCCCGGCGTGTCGATCGGCACGGCGGGCCGGGCCCAGGACATGCGGGACGCGTTCTCGAGCCTGCCGGCGGCGTTCGGTGCCGCGATGCTCCTGATCTACGTGATCCTGGCGTGGCTCTTCTCAAGCTACACCGAGCCGTTCGCGGTGATGCTCGCCATTCCGTTCGCCGTGATCGGCGTCGTGTGGGGCCACCTGCTCATGGGCTACCAGCTCGACTTCCTGAGCATGATCGGGTTCGTCGCCCTCTCGGGCGTGGTCGTCAACAACTCCCTGGTCTTCGTCGACTTCGCCAACCGCGGCCGCGTCGCGGGACAGCCCCTGCGGGACTCGCTGATCGCCGCCGGCCGCCAGCGGCTCCGCCCGATCGTCCTCACGAGCCTCACGACCTTCCTCGGCCTCACGCCGCTCATGTTCGAGCGCAGCTTCCAGGCGAAGTTCCTGATCCCGATGGCCGTCTCGATCTCCTTCGGCCTCGCGAGCTCCACCATCCTCACGCTGATCGTGCTTCCCGCGATGCTGGTGGTGATCGACGACGCGAGGGCAGCGATGCATTTCCTGTGGTACGGGCGCGGAAGGGCGGACGGGCCAGGCATCGAGGCATCGGTCGAAACAGGCATCGAGGCATCGAGGCATCAAGGCA
>JAGQOG010000500.1 GCA_020427695.1 Phycisphaerales bacterium | reverse complement strand
CGACGTGATCATCGGCACGCATCGGCTCCTGAGCAAGGACGTGGTCTTCGCGGACCTTGGCCTGGTGGTGGTGGACGAGGAACAGCGGTTCGGCGTCGAGCACAAGCAGCGCCTGCTCGAGTTCAGGGTGACGGCGGACGTCATGACCCTGAGCGCCACGCCGATTCCCCGCACCCTGCACATGGCGATGCTCGGACTGCGGGACATCAGCTCGCTGACGACGCCGCCGCTCGACCGCCGCGCCATCGTGACCGAGGTGATTCCCAGCAACCCCCGCCGGATCCAGCAGGCGCTCGAGCGCGAGTTGGCCCGGGAGGGGCAGGCGTTCTACGTCCACAACCGGGTGCACGACATCCAGTCGGTGGCGGACGACGTCCAGCGCCTCGTGCCCGAGGCGCGGATCATCGTCGGGCACGGCCAGATGCAGCCCAAGGAGCTCGAGGAGGTCATGCTCCGCTTCATGAGGCGGCAGGCGGACATCCTGGTCTGCACCACGATCATCGAGAGCGGCATCGACATCCCAACCGCCAACACGATGATCATCGACAGTGCGAACATGTTCGGCCTGGCCGAACTCCACCAGCTTCGTGGACGGGTGGGCCGGTACAAGCACCGCGCCTACTGCTATCTCCTCCTGCCGCGGGACCGGACGGTGACCGAGGATGCGATGAAGCGCCTCAAGGCGATCGAGGACTACTCGATGCTGGGCGCCGGATTCAAGATCGCGATGCGCGACCTGGAGATCCGGGGTGCAGGCAACCTTCTCGGGGCCGAGCAGAGCGGCCACATCTCGGCGGTGGGATACGAGATGTACTGCCAGCTCCTGGAGCAGGCGGTCGAGGAGCTGCGTGGCGCGCCTCGGCCGCGCCACGCGGACACCGCAATCGACATCGGAGCCAAGGGCGGTGTTCCCCGCGGCTACATCCCCTCGGACGTGCGTCGGATGGAGGCGTACCGGCGCATCGGCGACGCGGAGTCGCTGGAGCGGCTGGGGCAGGTCGAGCGCGAACTCGGCAGCGCCTACGGCGAGCTTCCCAAGTCCACGCGGGCCTTGGTTGAACTGGCCGAGCTTCGGCTCGCCGCTTCGGCGCTGGGCATCCGCTCGATCACCCGGCAGGATGCGGACATCGTCTTCCGAACCGCTCGCCCGGCCGACCTGGGGGCGGCGATGAAGGGCGTCCAAGGCACGCTCCGCATCGTGGGCGGCCCCGACGAGAACGGGCTGGCGGAGGTGTACTTCCGACCTCCGCCGGCGTTCCTCGAGCCCGCCACGCTTCTGGCGGTGCTTCGCCGGCGGCTCGTTCCGGAGCGGCAACGTTCCGCGGAGATGGTGGCGGAGCAACGTTGACGAGAACGGTGCCGCTTGCGTTCCGGCCGAGGCGCGGGTCCGATGTTGCGCCTTGGCGGCGGGGACGAACACCCCCCGGCGCCGAACCGAAACGGAAGGAAGGCGCACGATGAGGGGTTCGAGATCGGGCTCGGCGGACCGCACACGCGTGTGGAATCGGCTCCGGCGCATCGCCGCGATCGGGGTTGCCGGGGCGATCGCGGTCGTCATCGGACTCTCGGCGGGCGCGGTGGCGACGGATCCGGGGGCGACCGCGCAGAAGTGGCTGTCGCTCCTCGCCGACGGCGTTCGATCTCGTGCGCTCCTGCCGTTCGAGGACGGAGCGCGTCGGGACTGGTCCTACCTCCCGCGCGATGCACCTGGGGTTCGGTTCGGCGAGATGTCGGCGGAAGCACAGGCGGCCGCGCTGGCACTCCTGGCCGAGGGACTGGGCGGGCAGGGCCGCGCCGATGCCCGCGCGATCATGGAACGCGAACTCGTTCTGGGTGCCATCGAGGAGGCCGCGGGCCAGCGCGACGCGAGGCGAACGCGCGACCCCGGTCGTTATCGCCTGGCGATCCACGGTGATCCAGGCGCGGGCCGGCCATGGAGCTGGCGATTCGAGGGGCATCACCTCTCCGTCACCACGACGCAGCTTCCGGGCGGGCAACGCGTGGTGGCGCCCGTCTTCTTTGGCGTCAACCCGGCGCAGATCCAGGAAGGCCCGCATGCGGCGAGGCGTCTCCTCGGCCCCGAGGAGGCGCTCGCCCGAGCGCTTCTGCTGTCGCTTCCCGAAGAGCGCAGAGGGCGTGCGACCGTCTCCGCCGACGCGCCATCCGACATTCTCACCCGTTCCGATCCCGTGGTCCGCCTGCTGCCGGAGGATGGCCTCGCGGTCGCGGACATGACGGAGGCGGAGCGAGCGGCGCTGCGCCGCCTGGTCGACGTGTATCTCGATCGTTTTCCGCCGGACCAGGCGCAGATGCAGCGGAGCCGGATCGAAGCCGCGGGCTTCGACCGCGTTCGATTCGCCTGGGCGGGTCGAGCCGAGGCGGGCTCGCCGCACTACTACCGGATCCACGGTCCGACCTTCCTGATCGAGTACGACAACACCCAGAACGGCGCCAACCACGTACACACGGTGTGGCGGGACCTGCAGAACGACTTCGGCGGCGACCTGCTCCGGGCCCACTATGAACGTCATCGCGGGGACCCGGCACCCGACGGGCACGGATTGGACGATCCGCACGGACACGCACTCGAAGACGATCCGCACGGACACGCACTCGAACGTTCCCCCGACAAGCGGTGAGCCGGACTCCGACCGGGCTGGGCGGGTCGAACGGAGTCGTTCGCGCACCGTGGGAACCGACGAGAACGACGAGATCGGACACGCACTTCACGCCCTACCGGGAACTCCTGGGACACGCACTTCACGCCCGGAACTCCTCGGACACGCACTTCACGCCCTACCGCGCGCTACCGGCGCCCT
>JAGQOG010000499.1 GCA_020427695.1 Phycisphaerales bacterium | reverse complement strand
TGCATGATCTCGTTGGAGACCGAGCCGGCCTCGATCTGGCCCGGCCACCGCACCATGGCCGGCACCCTCCAGCCGCCCTCCCAGTTCGTGTTCTTCTCGCCGCGGAACGGGGTGGCCGCCGCATCGGGCCACGAGTTGTAGTGCGGGCCGTTGTCGGTGCTGTAGAAGACGAGGGTGTTGTCGGCGATTCCCAGTTCGTCCAGGAGCTTCAGCAGCTTGCCGACGTGCATGTCGTGCTCGACCATGCCGTCGGCGTACTCGTCTTGACCGGAGATCCCGCGGAGCTCGGGCTTGACGTGCGTGCGGAAGTGCATGCGGGTTCCGTTCCACCAGCAGAAGAACGGCTTGCCGGCCTTCACCTGGCGCCGGATGAAGTCGATGGCCGCGTCGGACGTGTCGTCGTCGATCGTCTCCATCCGCTTCCTGGTGAGCGGGCCGGTGTCCTCGACCCGCTGCGTGCCGTCGGGATTGGCCCACGAGTGGATCACACCCCGCGGACCGAAGCGCTTGCGGAACTCGGGATCCTTCGGGTAGTCCTCGTTCTCCGGCTCCTCCTCGGCGTTGAGGTGGTAGAGGTTGCCGAAGAACTCGTCGAAGCCGTGCATGGTCGGCAAGTGCTCGTCGCGGTCGCCGAGGTGGTTCTTCCCGAACTGCCCCGTGGCGTACCCGCGATCCTTCAGAAGGACGGCGATGGTGGGATCCTCGGCCTGGAGTCCGAGTTCGGCACCTGGCAGACCTACCTTGCTGAGGCCCGTGCGGAACACGCTCTGGCCGGTGATGAACGAGGCGCGGCCGGCGGTGCAGCTCTGCTCGCCGTAGTAGTCGGTGAAGATCATGCCTTCCTTGGCGATGCGGTCGATGTTCGGCGTGCGATAGCCCACCAGCCCCATCGTGTAGGCGCTGATGTTCGACTGGCCGATGTCGTCGCCCCAGATGACCAGGATGTTCGGCTTGGTGCCGGCACCGCCCGACTGGGCGTGCACGGCACCGCCGAGCAATGGAACGGAGCAGACGCCGGCAAGGAGAAGGGATGCAACGAGTCTCATGGAACAGGCCTCCGATCGTGATGCGATTCGAGCCCAGGCCAACTGCCCCCTCGATGACATCGCGACGACGAGTGCGGCCAGGCGGGTCGGGCATTATGGGGCGGTGCGGCGGCGCGGTCCACCGCGATCCGGGTGGTCGGATCCCCTGCGGCCTCGGCGACCGGAGCACCCGCACGGAAGGCAGAGTCCCCTCCAATTCGCCGGGCAACTGCAGATCATGCAGCCGGAAACGACCGATTCCTTCAACACCGAAAGGAGTCCGCCATGTTCAACCAGTTCATGAAGGTGTCGACGCACAACGGGGAGCAGCGCTGGATCAATCTGGACCGGGTCCACCGCGTCTCGTACGCCAACGACCAGAACGGCGATCCGATTCTCGTGTTCTCGTTCGACAACGAGGATCGCGTCTCGATCCACGGGACCGACGAGGAGAATCGGGCGCTGATCGGCAGGATCGTCAGCTCCCTGGATGAGGTCATGTGGGAGTCGGCGGCCAGGCTGATCTCCTGACCGGTTGGCGAGGGCCGAGGTTCGGGAGCCGGCTCCCGGACGACCGCCGCGGGCGGAACGCGATCATCCGTTTGGGCCGACGATCGGCGCACGGACGGACGATCCCGGGTCCCGCGGCGGTTCTCGTTCGGGTGTGCTCGCGCTTCGGCAAGGCATGACGCGCTCGGGCACTCCGTACAATGCCCGTACGGGGAATGGACGCGACGGCGGCCGTCGTTGGGACGCCTGCCGGCGCGAACTGGAGGTCCGACATGCGTGCAGCGCAGACATCGGCGCCGGTCGTCGCGTTGGCGGCGGCCATGGCGATCGCATTCGCATCGACGTCGGGAGTCCGGTCGGCGACCTCGCGCGTCCCGCAGAACCATGATCGCCAAGGCATGGTTGCGGCGCCCGCCGTCCACGCGGCGCCCCCGCTCGTTCGCTTCCACGCCCCGCCGTACGGCTCGTTCTGGGGATACCGCTGGGGCGAGCGACGCATGCCGGTGCCCGTCGTCAGCGCCGATGCCGATTACCGCGCCAGCGTCTTCCACGTCGTCGACGCACCAGCCGAGTCCGACGGCGACCGTTTCCCAGGCCTCGACACCTTGATCGCCTTGATGGGCCATCAGGGCGTGCCGTTCTACCGCTCCGACGCCGACACGCCGGAGTCCGGACCGGACGGCATCGTCGGAGCCGACGACGTGGTCGTCGTCAAGATCAACTACCAGTGGGGCGAGCGCGGCGGCACCAATGTGGACCTGCTGCGCGGGCTGGTTCGCCGGATCGTTGATCATCCCGACGGATTCGTGGGCGAGATCGTCGTGTGCGAGAACGCCCAGTTCGTCTCGATCAACTTCGACCGGCCGGAGAACAATGCCGAGAACATCGGTCTCTCGCCCCACGACGTGGTGGCGGCGTTCCAGGATCAGAGCATCGCGATCTCGCACTTCAACTGGACCACAATGCGCTTCACCGAGGTGGCCGAGTACGCCGACGGCGACGACGACGACGGCTACGTGCTCCTGCCCTACGACGCGGCGCTCAACGGCCGCGTGTCCTACCCGAAGTTCACGACCGCCTACGGGACCAGGATCAGCCTTCGCAACGGCGTATGGGATCCCGCGAGCGGCAGCTACGACCGCTCGCACCTGCGGTTCGTGAACATGCCCGTCCTCAAGTCGCACCATGCCGTCTACGGCATCACGTCCGTGGTCAAGAACTACATGGGCGTGGTGACGGGCGGATTGGGAACGAATTCCCACAACGCGATCGCCAACGGACTGCTCGGCGCGGCGATCGCGGAGGTCCATCCCGCCGATCTGAACATCCTCGACTGCATCTGGGTCAACGCCAATCCGAACACGGGACCGGCGACCACCTACGAGGGCGCCACCCGCCGCGACGAGCTGGTCGCCAGCCTCGATCCGGTCGCCGCGGACATCTGGGCCGCCACCAACATCCTCGTGCCCGCCTTCGTGCAGAACGGGTTCCCGCCCCCGTGGGCGCCGCCCAACCCGGACCCGGCCGACCCCACGAGCGTCTACCGGAACTATCTCGACCACTCGCTGGCGCGGCTTCTCGCCGCCGGATGGAACGCGACGAACGACCTCGCCAAGATCGATGTCTACACGTGGAGCGCCGGCGGCGACGTCGACCAGGACGGCGTGCCCGACACCGACGACAACTGCCCCTACGACGCCAACCCCGACCAGATGGACTGCGACGGCGACGGCATCGGAGACGTGTGCGCGATCGCCCAGGGACTCCAGGCCGATCTCAACGGAAACGGCATCCCCGACGCTTGCGAGTGTCCCGCCGACCTCGACGGGAACGGCGCCGTAGACGGTGCCGACCTGGGCGTGCTGCTCGGCGCGTGGGGACCGAATCCGGGCCATGCCGCCGATCTCGATCTCGACTGCACGGTCGGTGGCGCCGATCTGGGCGCGCTCCTCGGCGCGTGGGGGTCGTGCGGGGGCTGAGCGGCGGCGCCGGCCCGACGGCTCGAGGCCCTCTACCGCGGCTGCGTCGCCGCCCGCGTCAAGACCGTCTCCGCGGCGCGGAATGTGCGGCCCTGCTCGTCCGTCTGGTACTCGATCAGCACGTGGCGCTCCGGATCGGACGAATCGAGCTTGGTCCAGCCGTTGACGAGGCGCCCGGTCGCGGGATCGCGTCGCCCGCCCGTGACATGCATCACGCGCTCGCCGGGATGGAGCGTGCCGGTCCCGCAGCGCATGGCCGTCGAAGCCGTGTCCATTCGGACGACCTGATACTGGCCATCGAAGTTGTCGAAGCCGATGTAGGCGAGCTGCTCGACCCTTGCCTCCCCCTCGCCCAGCACGGTCGTCTCGCGCAGGAAGCGCCCGCCCAGCACCCACGCGCGGTTGACGGTTCCGCGAATGAGCGTGGCGGGCCCGTCAACCATGCTGCGCACCGTGACCTCGGCGTTCCAGGTTCCCACCAGCCCGTCGAGCTCGTGGTGATGCGCTCCCGGCGTCGCGATCGCCTCGGCGTCGCGCAACGGCGCCGAATCGGGCGGCGGCGCCGCCGAGCACGCGACGCCCTCGCCGACGGGTGTTCCGAGCCGACCCAGGAGGTACGCCCCGATCGCGGTCACCACCAGCGTCGTTGCCCGGTGTGCCATCTCGTGATCTCCTCGCCCCCGCGGTTCCCTCTGTCCCTCTGTCCCTTCGTCCCTCTGTCCCTCTCCCTCATATCTGCTCGGGCTCCATCCGGATCGCGCCGCACGGGCACTCCTGAACGCAGAGGCCGCAGCCCTTGCAGTAGTCGTAGTTGAACTCGAAACGGTTGCCGCGCCCGAGCTTGATCACGGCGTTGTCCGGACACACGCCGTAGCAGTTGTCGCACTCGAAGCAGTTGCCGCAGGAGAGGCAGCGGCGGGCCTCGAACAGCGCATTCGACTCGTCGAGGCCGCTGACCACCTCTTCGAACGTTGACTCGCGCCGAGCGCGGTCGAGTATCGGCTGCACCGTCGGCGAGGCGTCGGCGTAGTACCAGGGATTCAGCTTGTCGAACGCGGCCAGCTCGTGCTTGGGCGGCGGCGCGTACGTCGCGCCGCGCAGGTACGCGTCGATGTTCCGCGCGGCCTTCTTGCCGTGGCCGACCGCGACGGTGATGGTGCGCTCGGCGGGCACCATGTCGCCGCCGGCGAACACCCCTCGGCAGCCGGTCATCATGTCGGGGCCGACCTTCACCACACCGTCCTCGATCTCGAGTCCCTCCACGCGGGTGAGGAACGAGAGATCCACATCCTGACCCAGGGCCAGGATCAGCGAATCGGCCTCCATCGTTTCGAACGCGCCCGTCGGCTGCGGCTTGCCCTTGTCGTCGAGGCGCATCTTCTCGACGGTGAAGGTGCCTCCGCTCTCGGCCTTGATGGTCGAGAGCCACTTGAACATGATCCCCTCCTCCATCGCCTCCTGCACCTCGAAGTCGTGGGCCGGCATGCGTTCGCGGGTGCGCCGATAGACGACGATCGTCTCCTCCGCACCGAGCCGCTTGGCGGTGCGGGCGGCGTCCATCGCGGTGTTGCCGCCGCCGTACACGAGCACCCGCCGGCCCAGGAGAGGCTTCTCGCCGGTCTCCAGGTTGTGGAGCAGACCGATCGCGTCGAGGATGCGCGAGGCGTCGCCCGCGGGAAGATACGCCCGCTTGGCGAGGTGCGCCCCGACCGCGAGGAAGACGGCGTCGAACGGATGGGTGCGCATGGTCTCGGCCAGATCGGCGACCTTGGTGTCGAGCCGGATCGCCACCCCCATCTCCTCGATGCGGCGGATCTCGGCGTCGAGGATGTCGCGCGGAAGACGGTACTTCGGGATGCCGAAGCGCATCATGCCCCCCGCCATCGGACCGGCCTCGTAGATCGTCGCCTGGTGGCCCATGAGGGTCAGGTGGTAGCCGCACGACAAACCCGACGGCCCCGCTCCCACGACGAGCACGTTCTTTCCCGACGACGGCGCCTCGACGGGCATCTTCCAGCCGCACCGAATGGCCTCGTCCCCGAGGAAGCGCTCGATGGCGTGGATCCCGACCGGCCGATCGAGCTGGGCGCGGTTGCACGCGCCTTCGCACGGGTGGTAGCAGGCGCGGCCCATGACGGCGGGGAGCGGATTGTTGCGCATGATCTCGCGCCATGCCGCTTCGTAGTTGCCCTCCTCGGCGTGGTAGAGCCACTGCTGGATGTTCTCTCCCGCCGGACACGCATGGTTGCAGGGCGGCAGCCGATCGACGTAGACCGGCCGCTCCGTGCGCCAGGAGCCGGTCTTGTTGGCGAGGCTCGAACCGACGTCCAAGGTGATGGCAAACGGCTTGTTCACGCCGGGACTCCTTCCCCGAGCAGTCCGAATCGCGCGATGTTGCGGTCGGCGATCGCCTGGATCGCCGCCAGTCGCTCCTCGTCCCGCTTCGGCGAGAAGAGGTGCCGGAACCGCGACTGGAGCTTGAGATACTCGTCCGTCGCCACCCGGCGACGGATGGTCCGCCGACCGACCACCTCCCCGTCCACGGCCTCGAACACCGGGAACAGCCCGCACTCGACCGCGAGGCGGGCGACCTTCACCGTGTCGTGCGGGGCGCTGCCCCATCCGAGCGGACACGGCACGTGCACGTGCAGGTAGCGGGCGCCGTGGATTCCCATGGCGCGATCGACCTTGTACTCGAGGTCGCGAAGGTCGGCGACGGTCGCGGTGGCCACGTAGGGAATGCCGTGCGCCATGGCGATGAGCGGAACGTTCTTGCCCTGGTGCATGACGTTGCCGGGCTCTCCGCCGACCGCGGGCGTGGTGGCGGTGCGGGCCGCCGGCGGCGTGGCCGAGGACCGCTGCACGCCCGTGTTCATGTACGCCTCGTTGTCGTAGCAGATGTAGAGCACGTCGTCGTTGCGCTCGAACATCCCCGAAAGGCAGCCGAAACCGATGTCCACCGTTCCACCGTCGCCCCCCTGGGCGATCACCCGCACGTCCGTTCGACCCTTGACCTTCATCGCCGCCGCCATGCCCGTCGCCACCGCGGGGGCGTTGCCGAAGAGCGAATGAAGCCAAGGCATCTGCCAGCTCGACTCGGGGTACGGCGTCGAGAACACCTCGAGGCAGCCGGTCGCATTGGCCACGACGATCCGGTTGCCGGTGGCGCGCATCGCCGTGTCGAGGGCGTAGCGGGCACCGAGCGCCTCGCCGCAGCCCTGGCACGCGCGATGCCCCGAGGTGAGGGAGTTGCTGCGGTTCTCGTCCGCCTGCACGCTGCGCACCGACACGTCGAGCAGACGGTTGCCGATCGTGAACGTGCCCGTCTGGTAGAACTTGACTTGCGCTGGACCGCTCATTGCTGCTCCTTCGATGCCCGCACCTAGACGGGTCGCGCCGCCACGGCGCCGATGTCCCTGAGGATCGCCTCCGCCGCCGGTCCGGAGCGACGGACCTGCCGCTCGCGCTCCAGTTGCCGCTCGACCACGCCGCGGTCAAGGTCGAGGAAGCTGAGCGGCTCCAGGCGGTTCTCGATCGCCTCGCGGAAGACCCGTCGGAGGCTCTCGCGGGTGATGGAGCGGCCGCCAAGCCCGGCGATGACCGTGTGCACCTCTCCCCCCCGCCCTTGAAGGGCCATGCGGAGATTGTGCGAGAGGTTCCCGCCGATGCCGATCGAGAGGCTCTTCTCGATCGTCACCACCCGCTTCGCAGTGCCGATCGCGCTCGCCAAGGCCGCCATCGGAAAGGGCCGGAACGAGCAGAGGCTGATCGAGCCGATGCGCACGCCGTCGTCGCGCAGCTCGTCCACGACGTCCTTGATGGTGCCGTTCACGGAGCCCAGGGCGCAGACCACGGTGTCCGCGTCCTCGGTGCGGTAGGCGTGCAGGAGTCCCCCGGAGTCGCGGCCGAAGACGGCGTGGAACTCGGCGGCCAGCTCGGGGATCAGCCCGATGGCCTCCATCTGGCGATGGTGCGCGAGGTAGCGCACCTCCATGAACGCCTCGGGGCCGACCATCGCGCCGATCGTGACCGGCTCGGCGGGGTCGAGCACTTGGCGCGGCTCGTACCGGGGAAGGTAGGCGTCGACCTGCTCCTGGGTCGGCACGTCCACCCGCTCGTACGCGTGCGTGAGGATGAAGCCGTCCACGCAGACCATGACCGGGAGGGAGATCGCCTCCGACAGTCGGAACGCCTGGATGTGCAGGTCGGCGGCCTCCTGGTTGGTTTCCGCATAGAGCTGGATCCAGCCCGCGTCGCGGAGGGCCATGCTGTCCGTGTGGTCGTTCCAGATGTTGATCGGAGCGCCGATCGCGCGGTTGCCGACGGTCATCACCATCGGCAGCCCGAGACCGGAGGCGTTGTAGACGGCCTCCGCCATGAACAGGATGCCTTGGCTGGCCGTGGCGGTGTAGGCCCGGGCACCGCATGCGGAGGCGCCGATGGCGACCGAGAGCGCCGCGAACTCGCTCTCGACGTTGATGTACTCGCACGGATGCAGCCGTCCGTCCTTCACCATGCGGCTGAGCGCCTCGACGATGTGCGTCTGGGGCGTGATGGGGTAGGCGCAGATGACCTCGGGACGACACAGCGCCACCGACTCGGCGATCGCGACGGATCCCTCAACCTGCTTGAGCATGACCTGCGACTCCTTCGCCCTGTTGGGCGCCCGCCAGAAGCTCGTGCGCGGCGCGGGCGGCCGCGATGTTCTTCTCCCCGACCGGTCCCGGGAACTTCTCGCGAATGGCCGCTTCCACCGACTCCAGGCGCAGCCGGCCGGTGGCCGCACAGAACGCGCCGAGAAGCACGGCGTTCGGTAGTGGCCGACCGAAATGCTCCATCGCCAGTTCCGTCGCCGGCACGGTCCACGCATGCCCGGGCGGCAGCTTGCCGAGGAGCTCGCCGATTCCGAGCTCGTCGAGGCTGCGGCTCGAGTTCACCAGGACGAAGCCCTCCGGATTCAGTCCTTCGAACACGCTGACCTGATGCAGGAGCGTCGGGTCTTGGATGATGAGGGCGTCCGGATCGGCCACCGGCTCCCGCAAGCGGATCTCCCGGTCGTCGAAGCGACAGAAGGCGAGCACGGGCGCGCCCATCCGTTCCGAGCCGAAGCTCGGGAACGCCTGTGCCCACCGGCCCTCGAGGAACGCGGCGACGGAGAGCATCTCGGCGGCGGTCACCACGCCTTGGCCGCCTCGACCGTGGATTCGTACTTGGAACACCGGCCGCTCCTTCCTTGGGTCGGCCCCAAGCGGCGAGATCCACCCTTCCCGCCGCCGGAGACCGATCATTCGCGAGTCCGAGGTCGGTTGTGAAGGTCGCTCTCCGCACATGGCCCACGGACAAGTGCTCGATTTCGGCCGCTGACATCCGACCGACCAAACAGTATAGCGGATCTTTTGGTCAGCAAGTAGGCCACCGCTCCGGGGATCCGAACCGCCCGCCCGGGGCCGAATCCCAGCCAACCTGGACACGCACTTTTGTGCCCCGCCGTGCCATCTTGGACATGCACTCTTGCTGCCGTGTGGCGGAACCGGACCAGCCAATCGGGACCGGCACTCCCCCCCGGGAGGCTGCCGATCCCGAGATGGACATGCCCGAGATGGACATGCACTTTCCGGGTCGGGGCTAGTCATCGGGACCGCTGGCCGCCCCGAGAGTGCGTGTCCACTTTGGCCTACTCTGAGATGGACACGCACTTCCCGAGTCGGGGGCCGGTTCATCGGGGCCGGGGCGGCCCCGGGAGTGCGTGTCCACTCTGACCCTTCGGGGCCGGGGCGGCCCTGGAAGTGCGTGTCCACTTTGGCCCCCTCCCGCTACGGCACGTTCACCTCGAACTGCGGCGTCACGGTGTCCGGCACCGCTTGCCCGTTCACGGTGAAGCTGAAGCTCAGCGTGCCGTCGCCGTCGCGGTTGGGTTTGACGGTCACCGACGCATCGCCGCTGCCGTCCGTGCTCACCGTCACGCTCGTCGATCCGTCCCCGAAGACCGCGTCGTCGTCGTCCAGGGTGAAGGTCACGTCCACGCCGCTCGCGGCCACCCAGGGCGTGGCCGTCAACGGCGTGAACGCCGGCCCTGCACCCGACGGTCGCGTTTCCGTCCGAGTGTCGATGTGATAGACGATCGTGACCGGTCCGTTCACGACCGCCGGCATGGGTGTCGCGGGTGACGGTGCGCCGCGATACGCCTGCGTGTTCACGTTCGGCGGCGCCTGGCCGAGGTTGAGGAACAGAATGATCGCGGCCGCCACCAGGGCCGCGATGCCGATGACCACCCACAACACGGCGCCGCCTGTTCGCCCGCCGCTTCGAACGGTCACGCGCTTGCCCCGACCGCGCGAACGAACGCCACCTCGAGTAGGCCAATAGGACATGTCGGTTCCTCCGGAGTCAGCCGCCGAGGCGCACGACAGGCACGCCAAACGGGATCGGCGCTGCTGACCAAGGGTAGTTCCATGCGCTCGCCAAGGCCACGACCGGCCCGATCCCGTTCCGTCCGTCGGCGGTGTCGGCGACGCCGGCATCTCGGATTCGCCCTCGCCAACCGTCGTTCCAATCCTCTACCGAGCCGTCGGATCGTCCGGCCCAACCTCGAGTTCGCGTTGGACCGCCTGGCGCGCGACGCGCGAGATCACGGCCACCGCCACCACGATCGCCGCGATCCCGCCCAGCAGCATCGCGTCGTGCAGCAGAATCGTCGGCTCTCCGCGACCAGTCATGCGCGCGACATGCCGTCCCGCCCGCCCAAGGGCGAACTCGACCATGGCGCCAGGCAGGAGCGCGACGCACGCCACCATGAACCCGATGAACCTCACCCGGGCGGCCCCCAAGGCGTAGCTGGTGCTGGCGGGATTGATCGGCGTCAGCCGGATTAGCCCCTGCAACCGGAACTCGTTCCGTCGGACCGCCCGTACCAGCGCCGCGAACCGGGGCCGCGCGCTCATCGAGCGCTCGATGGGACGACGCAAGAGCCGACGGGCGAGCCCGTACTGCAGGCTCGCGGCCACAAGCACGCCCGCCACCAGGGCGA
>JAGQOG010000498.1 GCA_020427695.1 Phycisphaerales bacterium | reverse complement strand
TCTCGCCCAGGGATGCGTCCGACCTGTCGCGCCGGTGGGATCGCACGCTGGCCATCCTGTCGCGGATCGCCGGCGGCACGCTCGGCAACGCGGTGCACGCCTACACCGACGGCGACGAGTTCCTCGACGATCTGTGGGCGGCGATCGACGGCGCCGAACGCCGCGTGTGGATCGAGACCTACATGCTGGAGGACGACCGCGTGGGCCTCCGCACGCTCGCGGCGCTGGAGCGGGCGGTGCAGCGCGGATGCGACACGGCGCTGGTGCTCGACGCCGTGGGTTCGTTCGACCTGCCGCGGGAGCGACTCGACGCGCTGCGAGCGGCGGGCGCAACGGTGGTCGAGTTCAATCCCGTCCTGGCCGACGACCGGCGCCAGCGCACGTTGCTCAATCGCGATCATCGGAAGATCGTGTCCATCGACGATCGGATCGCGTTCGTCGGCGGCATGAACCTCAGCGAGGACTACGCCGGCCCGCGCCACGGTCGGGGAACCTTCCTCGACTGCCATCTTCAAGTGCGCGGCCCGGCGGCGGCGGACTTGGGCTCGATTGTCGCATCCGTGCTGGCGGAGGCGGGCGTTCCTGCTCCGTCCGTCGCGTGGGGGGGAGCCAGCCAGGGCGGCGCCTTCGCGCAGGTCCTCGAGTCCACCGGTCGGGCCGGGAAGCGCCAGATCCAACGGGCGATGCGGGTCGTCTTCCGGCGCTCGTTGCGGTCCGTGGACATCGCGACGCCGTACTTCGTGCCGTCGCCGCGGGTGCTTCGATCGCTCGAGCGCGCTGCCCGCCGGGGGGTGCGCGTGCGGCTCCTGGTGGCCGGGCGAAGCGACGTCCCCGTCGCCACGCTCGCCGCCCGGCACGTGTACCGGCGCCTGTTGCGGGCGGGCGTGCATGTCCACGAGCTGCAGACCGGCGTGCTCCACGCCAAGGTCGCGATCGCGGACGGCGTCTATGCCATGGTGGGATCGTTCAACCTCGACTGGTGGTCGGACGTCCGCAACCTCGAGGTGAAGGTGGGACTCGTCGATGCCGAGACGATCGGGCAGCTCTGCGCCTGGTTCGAGGCGCTGGTGGCCACGGCTCACAAGGTGACCGTCGCCACCGAAGCCCGCCGCGGCTGGCTCGACCGGGCCCTGGGCTGGATCGCGTACCACCTGCTGCGCTTGTGAGCACGGGGGCGTGGACGGTTCCGAGAGGGGCACGTTCGCTTCCCGACACTCGTGGCTGTTCCCGGAATCCGTTCCCGGAACCCAGGACGTGCCTCTTCCACCCAGCGGGGGTGCAGGTAGGATCAATCTGTTCCGGTAGAAGACCCTGTGTCAGCGTCGTCGAGGCATGGAGCGAGCCGATCGAGGCTGCTGGCGCGGTACGTCATGCGCTCGTGACCAACGAGTGACGAGTCGAACAGGAGGTTGCCATGCAGGATCGGAATCATGCGAAGCAGGCTGTGATCGCTGCGCTGGCCGTCGCGACCTGTGGAGTGGCGGCTGCGGCCGACGTCACGATCACGAAGTACTACGACTACGACGAATGGTCCAAGCAGCTGGATTCGGATCCGGTCATCGTGGACTTCGTGCTGAACCAAGAGATCGACATCGTGACCCATCAGTATGCGCCCCACGGTGTGCTGTTCACCGACGGCAACGACATTGCGGTGGGACCGAGCGACAATTTCACCGACAAGTGGGGCCTTGTGAGCTTCCAATGGCAGCCCGGGCGCGACCTGAACGGGATCACGGTGAAGCTCAGTGAGCCCACCACAGCGATCGCCGCCAACATTCCATCGCTCGTCATCTACTACCTCTACGCAGACGGCGAGCAGATCGGCTGGGAGTTTCTCACCGTCCCGTGCTGCGGCGATCCGCTGTTCGCCGGGATCGTCAGCTCCGAGCCGTTCGACACCGTCGTCCTCGAGGGCATCAGCACCCTCACGATCGACGATCTCATCGTCCCCGAGCTGCCGCCGTTCCTCGAAGGCGACCTCGACGGCGACGGTGTCGTGGGCGGCGCCGATCTCGGCATCCTCCTCAGCGGCTGGGGCTGGCCGAACCCGGGCGACCTCGACGACAACGGCGTTGTCGACGGCGCGGACCTGGGGATCCTGCTGTCGCTGTGGACGGCGA
>JAGQOG010000497.1 GCA_020427695.1 Phycisphaerales bacterium | reverse complement strand
ATCGGCGCCGCGCTCCAGGAGCTGCAGCAGGAGGTCGTAGTGCCCGTTGATCGCCGCCATGAGGATCGGCGTCGTGTGGTCACCGGCGCTGGGCTGATCGATATCCGCCCCTGCGTCGAGCAGGGCGAAGACCGTCGAAACGTGTCCCTCGCGCACGGCGTGCAGGAGGGCCGTGAGGCCGCCCTGCTCACCCACCAGGGACGGATAGGAGGGGTCGTACTCGTCACCCGCTCCGCGCGGCACCAGAGCCGCGGCGGCCGTGGCCGAGTCCGAGTTGCTGAACACGTCAATGGCCATGCCCATGTTGGCCTGCACCATCGCCTGCGGAACCTGCTGCGCCGCCTTGACGGCCGCCTGCACCTCGGACGGGCTCGGCAACCAGCCTTCCCCGCCCGCGACGCGATCACCCTGGAAGGTCTTCAACACCTGCTCGCGGACCTGGCCCGCCGCGCGGTCCGCGGCGGCCTGCTCGACCACGTCGATCACCCCGGACGTCGCCGAGAGATCGGCTCCCGCCGCGGCCAAGGCTTTCACGGCCTCGGTCCGACCGCGCGACGCCGCGAACATCATCGGCGTCTGCGCCCACAGCGACTCGCGGGCGTTCACATCGGCACCGTGCTCGGCCAGGAGCCGCACGGATACGGCATCGCCGGCCGCGGCCGCGAAATGCAGCGCGGTCGTCGATCCCGTGGACGTCCGGGCCTGGACGTTCGCGCCGGCATCGACGAGCACCCGCACGACATCCGTCCGTCCGCTCTTCGCGGCCAGATGGAGTGGGGTGTACTCACCGAGGCGCGTGGCTGCCTCGAGATTCGCACCTGCATAGATCAACGCGGATGCCATGTCCTGGTTGCCGTGCTCGGCAGCCCAATGGAGCGCGGTCATGCCGTCGCCCTGGGCCGCGTTCACGTCCGCTCCCTGCCGGAGCAGCGTGCGCACCGCATCCACGTCGCCCCGCATCGCAGCGTCCGCCACCGGTGCCTCCGGCGCCGCGGCTCCCCAGAGCAGCAGGGTCGCCAGAAGGGCACCGAGGCCGTTCACGTGAAGTTTCCTCATGGATTCCCCCGGAATCAGCGCCCGAACGCCGAGAAGTTCGGCATCGAGAGCGAATACTCACCCGTGCTGTCACCGAAGCTCTCCATGTCCTCGAAGCCGAGCTTCTGGAGCAGGCTCAACATCACGTTGGCCATCGGCGTTCCGTCCGGCGCCCTCAGGTGGAGGTTGCCCTCCAACTTCCCGTTGGCCTTTCCGGCCACGAACAGCGGCGCGCGACGGTGGTTGTGCACGTTCGGGTCACCCATGGGCGAGCCGTAGATGACCATGCTCTTGTCGAGCAGGGTGCCGTCGCCCTCTTCGATGCTCGCGAGCTTCTCGAGCAGGTACGGGACCATGCTGACGTGGTACTTGTTGATCTTGTAGAAGTCCAGGATGTTCTCCTCGACCCCACCGTGGTGGGAGGCCGGGTGGAACGGCTTGTCCGACCCGCTCTCCGGGAAGACCCGTGCCGACGAGTCACGCCCGAGCTTGAACGAGAAGACGCGGGTCGTGTCCGACTGGAACGCGAGCACCTGAAGGTCGAACATGAGCTTCATGTGCTCGGCGAAGGAGTCCGGAACACCGGCGGGCGCCTCGGGCAGTTCCCGGGCCTCGCCGCTCGTGTTCTGAGCCTCGACGAGCTGGATGCGACGCTCGATCTCCCGCACGTTCTCGAGATAGCGGTCGAGACGGTCGCGGTCGTTCGGGCCGAGCTCACGACGGAGCTGCGAGATCCGGCCCGTCACCCAGTCCAGGATGCTGGCGCTGGTCCGGCGACGCAGGGCCCGCTCTTCGGCCGTGGAGCCGGCCCCGAAGAGCTGCTCGAAGGCCACGCGCGGATCGCGGATCACCGGAAGGGGCTCGGTGGCCGACCGCCAGCTGATCGAGTCCGTGTAGACGCAGGTGTATCCGTACGCACATCCACCGGACTGGTTGATGTTCT
>JAGQOG010000496.1 GCA_020427695.1 Phycisphaerales bacterium | reverse complement strand
TGCTCGCGCTGCTTCTGGGGCATGTCGCCGTTCAGGGCCTCGGCGGCGTGGCCGCGGGCGTCCAGCCGCTCGGCCAGCTCCATGGTCGCGGTCTTCGTGCGCACGAAGATGATCATCGCCTCGTAGGCTTCGACCTCGAGCAGCCGGGTGAGGGCATCGAGCTTGTGCAGGCCGGCGACGATCCAGTAGCGCTGATGGATGGTCGCCGCGGTGCGGGTCGAGACCTCGGTGCTGATCCGGGCCGGGTCATTCAGATGACGGTCGGCGATGGCCGCGATCTCGGCCGGCATCGTGGCCGAGAAGAGCGCCACCTGCTTGGTGGCGGGGGTCTCCTCGAGGATGCGATCCACGTCCTCGATGAAGCCCATGCGGAGCATCTCGTCCGCCTCGTCGAGAACGACGGTCGTCACCGCATCCAGCCTCAACGTGCCGCGCTCGAGATGGTCGATGATCCGTCCGGGCGTGCCGACGACGACGTGCACGCCGCGCTGGAGCGGCCGAAGCTGGACGCCGATGTTCTGCCCGCCGTAGATCGGCAGCACATGGACGCCGTCGAGGTGCCGGGCGTACGAGTGGATCGCCTCCGACACCTGGATCGCCAGCTCGCGGGTCGGCGTGAGGACGAGCGCTTGGGCCGAACGCAGGTGCGGATCGATGCGACAGAGGATCGGCAGCGCAAACGCGGCCGTCTTTCCCGTGCCGGTCTGGGCCTGCCCGAGCAGGTCGCGGCCGGCGAGCAGGGGCGGAATGCTCCGGGCCTGGATCGGCGATGGCGTCTCGTAGCCGATCTCGTCGATGGCCTGGAGAATCGGGGCAGCGAGCCCCAACTGCGCAAAGCGCAGCACGGTTTCGATGGACATGGGATGAGACTTCGGGTGTGCGTTGGGAGGGGTGGCCGGGTCGATCGCCGTCGGGGTCGGAGCAGGTCCGATACCTCGCCACGGTACCCGCGTTCGACGACTCGCGGGCGCCGGAATCGCGGCAACCCGGACCACCGGCACGACCGAGCCTCGGGTGCGGCCCTACGATCCGACTCGCAGGAGGAGAAAGCCCAATGTTCATTCGCCCATTCGTCGTCGTCCTTTCCGCTGTCGCCTGCCCGATGGTCCAGGCGGATGTCGTCTTTCAGAACCTCAACGACAACGGCATCTTCACGCCGTTCAACACTTCGAACGCCGGTGTCGTGAAGTACGGCGACAGCGGCTGGCTGACCGCGTCCGGCTCGCCGCCGGTCGAACTCGCGAAGATCACGATGTCCCTGGCGGTCTTCGACAGTCCCACTCCCGGCACCACGGATCTGGTCTTCACCTTCAACGACGGCGACCCCTCGGGCCTGGTCTTCGGATCGGGCGACGAGCTCTATTCGACGGTGATCCGCGGCGTCGAGCTGCCCGCCACGGCACCCGGGGACGCCGCGTTCCTGACGGTGGAGATTCCGTTGCCGGGCGTCCAGACGCTCGGCAACTTCAACGATGTCGGCTGGAGCGTGCAGACGCAGAACTGGAACTATGCCGGGAGCTTCGGGTTCGAGGTCTCCACAACGTTCGGTCAGGTCGTCGGGTTCTACACGAACAACGCCTCCTTCTTCGACGGCAGGAACGGATGGTCGCTGTTCTCGTTCGGCCCCGATCCGGTGACCGGCGTGGCCAACTTCGTCGTCACGATCGAGTCCGCCGTGCCTTGCGCGGCCGACCTCGACGGCAACGGTATCGTGGACGGCGCCGATCTGGGCGAGCTGCTGGCCCAGTGGGGAACGGCCGGTCCGAGTGGCGACCTCAACGGCGACGGCACCGTGGATGGAGCCGACCTCGGACTGCTGCTGGCCGCTTGGGGCACGTGCTGACGGGTCGCTGGAACGTCCAGCCTCGAGTTCGTGCGGCCCGCCGGATCGGCGTGTCTTCAGTCTGGCATCGCAGTGTCGTGCCGACGGTCGCTCAGGCCTTGAGCGACGCCATGTCGATCACGAACCGGTACTTCACGTCGCTGCGGAGCATGCGCTCGTACGCCTCGTTGATCTGATCCATCCGAATGAGCTCGATGTCGCAGACGACGTCGTGCTGGCCGCAGAAGTCGAGCATCTCCTGGGTCTCCGGGATGCCGCCGATCAGGGAGCCGGAGAGGTTGCGGCGCGGCATCAGCAGGCTGAACACGCTAACGCCCTGCGGACTGGGCGGCGCCCCCACCATCACCAGGGATCCGTCCAGCTTGAGCAGGCCGAGGTAGGCGTTCAGGTCGTGGTCCGCGGACACCGTGTCGAGGATCATGTCGAAGCTGCCGGCGTGGCGGGCCATCTGGTCGGCGTCCTTCGAGATGACCACTTCGTCCGCCCCGAGCTTCCTGCCGTCGGCAACCTTGCTCTCGGAGGTCGTGAACAGCACGGTGTGGGCGCCGAACGCGTGCGCAAACTTCACGCCCATGTGACCGAGTCCGCCGAGGCCGACCACGCCGACCTTCTTGCCCCGCCCCGCGCCCCACTTTCGCAGCGGGGAGTACGTCGTGATCCCGGCGCACAGAAGCGGTGCGGCCCGTGCCGGATCCAGGTTGCCGGGCACCTTCAGCGTGAACGCCTCGTCGGCGACGATCTTCTCCGAGTAGCCGCCGAACGTCATGCCTCCGGAGTGCTTGTCGGGGCCGTTGTAGCTGAACACCGGACCCTGGAGGCAGAACTGCTCGAGTCCCTGCCGACAGCTCGCGCACGTCCGACACGAGTCCACCAAACAACCGATCGCGGCCAGGTCGCCGGGCTTGAACCGCTTCACGTCCTCGCCGACGCGCGTCACCCGCCCGAGGATCTCGTGTCCCGGCACCACCGGATACGCCGTCATTCCCCACTCGTTGCGAGCGAAGTGGAGATCGGAATGGCAGACGCCGCAGAAGAGAATGTCGATCTCGACGTCGCCCGGCAGCGGCTCGCGCCGCTCGATGGTGAAGGGTCCCAAGGGCGAGGTGGCGGACTGGGCGGCGAAGGCCTTGGTGGGCATGGCGGCTCCTTTGGGCACCGGCTCGCGGCGCGACGGGCGAGGGTAGCCACGACGGCACGGCCGATCCAGAGGGCCGTCCCGCCGCGGCAGGCCGCCGCCCGAAGAACGCCGCCTGGCAGCCCGTTGAAGAAG
>JAGQOG010000495.1 GCA_020427695.1 Phycisphaerales bacterium | reverse complement strand
CGTGGCCGCGTTCGGGTGCCACGGCCATCTTGGCCGTGACGAACGTCTTGGGAGTCTCCGCACGGCCTGGAAGGCCGTGGCACCCTCGCATCGCGCGCATCGGTTGCCGGGGTGATCGTGGCCGCGTTCGGGTGCCACGGCCATCTTGGCCGTGACGAACGTCTTGGGAGTCTCCGCACGGCCTGGAAGGCCGTGGCACCCTCGCATCGTGTACGGCGCTCACGCGTCGTCCGGCCTGTCCTCCCGCACCTCCGCCATCAGATCGCCATAGCTCACCGCGATCGGCTCGCCGAGCACGGGGGCGAAGGCCTCTCGCAGGGCCACGACCGATTCGCTGCAGATCTGCCGGTCGAACTTCCCGGTCACCTGCGCCTCGAACTCGATGAATCGGCCCAGGTTCTCCACGACGTCGAGATGGATGCGCACATTCTCCAGCAGCCACAGCTCCCGTGTCTTGCGCACCTGCACCCACTCGCGAAGGGACTGCGTGCCCCAGCGGGTCCGTGCCTGCTCGTCGGTCAACACGGCGAAGGTGGACAGCCGAGGACGCACCGCGTCGGCGCGGTGGTAGTAGATCCACTCGACGGGAACACCCGGAGCCTCGCGCCGCTTCAGCCGGCCGTCGGGGAGCTTGTAGTAGGTGTCGAGTTGCGGTCGCACGAACATGAATCGGGCCGGCAACGCTCGACATTGGGCGCGAGCCGCCTCGAGGTCGCGAAGTTCGGCCTTGAACTCGACGTTCTCCATGTTCGGGCTCATCGGTCGCCGTCCGGACTCGACGCTTCCGCGCGGAGTTCCGCCAGCGACTGCTCGACCGCCAGGCGGTCGGCGAGCGGCTCCCGCGTCGTGGTGCCGTCGGACGCCACCCGCACCAGCGTCCACCGACCGGTGTCGATCGGCAGATCGCGGACGGCGGCGTACAACCCCTCGCCGACGACGACGATGCCCGCCGCGTCGGAGAACGGACCAAGGAACCGCTCCGGTCGTTCGTCGCCGGACCTCGACATCAGGTCGAATCGGGCTTCGCCGGGATGGTCGCCGCCAACGCTCAGCCGGAGGTGCCACTCCTTGCCGGCGAACGCGACCGATCCGAGCTCGACCCGCTCGGGCCGCGGGAAGAGCGTTCCGCCCAAGGCCCAGGCGAGCAGCGCAGCCATGACGAAGAAGACCGAGGCCTTCACCAGCAGGCTGCGCAAACCGAGAGCAAGCTGACCCATGGAGGGGCGATTCTACCCGCGTTCCTGCTTCGGCTAGCCGACCAGTTCGAGCCCTCCGCCCCAGATCAGCCCGGCGAGGACCGCCGCCAGCACCAGGCGATACCAGCCGAAGATGCTCATTCCGTGGCGCGACAGGTAGCTCACGAGCCACTTGATCGCAATCGCGGCGGAGACCGTGGCCGCCACGAGACCGATGGTGATGGGGAGCCATCCGCCGAGGGCCTCGATGAACCCGAAGCCGTCGCTGCGCAGGCTCTTGGCCAACTTGTAGAGGCACGCGGCGCCAAGCGTGGGGAGGCCAAGGAGGAAGCTGAACTCGGCGGCTTGGCGCGGACGCAGGCCGACGGCCATTCCGCCCACGATGGTCATCATCGACCGGCTCGTGCCCGGCCACATCGCCACGCACTGGAGCAGTCCCACCACGAGCGCCTGCCGCCAACCCATCGACTCGATCTCGATGAACGCGGCGCCGTGGCCCTCCTGGGCGCCGTACAGGCGATCCTGCCAGCGCTTGATGCCCAGGAGCACCACGCCGCCGACCGCCAGTGCCGCGATGACGGGAACGGGCTTGAAGAGATGCGCTTCGATCAGGTCGTCGAGGGGCGGACCGAGAACGGCCGCGGGAAGGAACGCCACCACGAGATTGAGGAACAGGCGCCGGCCGGCGACATCTCGGCCCGCCAGGCCACGCAGCATCTGCCCCACGCGCGCACGGTACAGGCCGAGCACCGCCAGGATGGCGCCACCTTGAATGATGATGTTGAACGCATCCACCGCCTGCTTGACCTCCGGCGGACGATCGAGCCCGAGCAGCCACGATGCGATGATGAGATGCCCCGTGCTGCTGACGGGCAGGTACTCGGTGATGCCTTCGACGAGTCCGAGGATGAGGGCGGCAAGGGGAGTCATTGGGGGCGCGTATGGTCGGAGGAAGGGTGAGTCGCGATGGGCCCCAGGGGCGTCTGTCGGGTCAGCGAGGGGTATCAGGTATCGGGGACGCGGTTGCACGGAGTGCGGGTGGGGTGGGATTCGCCCGTCGGGGAGTCCTCTGGCGTCGCGAGGGGTATCAGGTATCAGGGTCGCGTTTGCTTGGAGTGCGGGTGGGTTGGGATTGACCCATTGGGAGTCCTCTGGCGTCGCGAGGGGTATCAGGTATCAGGGCTCGGGTGCGGTTGGTCGTCCTTGATCCAGATCTCCTGCGGGTCGACGGCTTGCCCGTCGGCCCGCCGAGCGTGCGTGCGTTGCATCTTGTCGTGCGTTCCCGATCGTCCTCCAGCCCTGATCCCTGATCCCCGATACCTGCTCAACGCTCCCCGTCCCCCTTCCGCTCCATCCACCCGCGCACGGTTTCCGACGCACGTTCGATCGGATGCGCCGCACCCTCGCGTCGCTGGGCTTCGAACCACGGGAAGCCGGCCGCCTGGTCGTCGGCCATGGCTTTGGCGAACGTGCCGTTCCGCACCTCGGCCAGGAGTTGGCGCATGCGATCGCGCACCGAGTCGTCGACCAGGCGGGGCCCCGCGCGATAGGCACCGAACTCGGCGGTGTTGCTGATGGCCTTGCGCATGCCGGCGGGCCCGCGCGTGTAGACAAGGTCCGCGACCTGCTTCACTTCGTGGCAGCATTCGATGTAAGCGAGTTCCTCCGGATAGCCCGCCTCGACGAGGATCTCGAAGGCCGCGACGACCAAGGCGCTGAGGCCCCCGCACAGCACGGCCTGCTCGCCGAAGAGGTCGGTTTCGGTCTCGTCGGCGAAGCTCGACCGCACGATTCGCGCTCGACCGCAGCCGATGCCCGACGCCCATGCGAGACCGATCGCTTCGGCGGTTCGGGACGGATTGTCCTGGTGCACCGCAAACAGGCAGGGGATGCCGGTGCCTTGGACGAAGCGCTCGCGCAGCGTCGCCCCCGGTCCCTTCGGCGCCACCAGCACCACACCCGTCTCCCGCGGCGGATGCACGCGCTGGTAGCGGACGCTGAAGCCGTGGATGAAGCCGACCACGGCATCGGGCCGCAACGCTGGCGCAATCGACTCGGCGAAGACGGCGCCGTGGATCTCGTCGGGAAGCCCAACGACCACCAGGTCGGCTCTCGCCACGCTCTGCGGAATGGACATCACCGGGAAGCCGTGCGCCGCCGCCCGCTGGCCGGAATCCGATCCCGCCCGGGACCCCACGATCACGGCGATTCCGGAGTCGCGAAGATTGAGGGCGTGGGCCTCGCCCTGGTTGCCATAGCCGATCACGGCCACGGTGCGCGACCGCAACGCATCCAGCAGCGAGCCGTTGTCGGCGACGGTCGAGAGGGACATGCGGCCTTTCGAGGGGTCAAACACCCGAACGGGTACGGTAGCCGGGGCCGCGCGGGCGTGCCAATAATGACCCGTGGAGACAACCCGGTCTCAATCCGCCCGGCAGGAAGCGCTGCGCACGGTCTTCGACCGATGCGGGCTTCGGCTGACGCGCCAGCGCGAGGCGGTGTATTCGGCGTTGTGTGCCAGCGACACCCACCCGACGGCCGAGGAGATCCATCGCCGGGTCCTCGACGAGGGCACGATCAGCTTGGCCACCGTCTACAACACGCTTCAGGTGCTCTGCGAGGCGGGCGTGTGCCGGAAGCTGGCCACCACCGACGGATCCTGCCGGTACGACGGCGGGAGCCACGACCACGCCCACCTCTGCGTGGTCGACACCGGCGAACTGCTCGATCTGCCCCTCGACATCAGCGACGAGCTGCTCGAGGGCCTTTCGCCCCATCTCCTGCGGCGGGCCGCAGACGAAATGGGTGTGGAGATCGAGCAGATCTCCGTGGTCCTGACGGGCCGTCGCATCTCCAACTGAGTCGCTTCCGGCTGAGTCTCTCCCGGGCTTGAGCGGGCGCTCGGCCCAGCGCCATGCCGCGCAGCTCCTGCGCGTCGACCGCGGTAGTGATCCCGTCTCAAGCCCAACATGGGCACGGCCGATAGCCAAGGAGACGTTGCGTCCCGGACCGCCGCGCCGCGCGTGGAGCGGATGCGGGCATGAACGGCCAGGACCTGCGTCACGAGGGCCACCGCATGAGCATCGTCGCAACGCGGACCGATCGGCGCCAGCACCAGCGTTTCACCCTTCAGCCCATGTACTCGCCCGTTGCGGTCACCATCGCCGAGGAGGGCGGTTGCGACGGCACCATGATCGAACTGGACGGGCACGCCTACGACATCAGCGAGGGCGGGATGCGGATGGAGCTGGACGAGCCCATTGGCGTGGGGGTGGTGGCCGATGTCCGCGTCGCGCTGCCGGGGCTCTCCGAACCGGTGCGTGTGACGGGCGTGGTGGTCTGGGAGAACGATGCCCTGGACGATCCCGGTCCGCGGCGCATGGCCGTCCAGTTCACCGAATTCCTCGAGGATGCCGACCACGATCGGCTGGTGCGCTACCTCTCCGAGGGCTGGCTGCGGCAGGCGGCGTAGGCGCCGTTCGACGCATCGCTTCACCGCGGCGCCGTCGGGCGAATGTCCTTCTCCGGCTTCACCCCCGGCGCGGGCGCGACGGTGGCGCGCGGTGGATCCGAATCGAAGCGAGCGCGCAGGAGCATCAGCGGGCGATAGTCGATGCGCGAGCCGTTGCGGAACCCGGTGTAGACGAGCTGGGACAGCCACTCCAGTCGTCCTTCGCGCGGGAGCGGACCGGCTCGGTCGATGGTGACGCGACCACCGGGCCGAAAGACGCCGTTGACGAGCGTCAAGTCGGTCACGCCGGCCAGCGGTCCCTCCGCCGGGACGACCGGGATCGTCTGTCCGAGGCCCTCGTACTTCCCTTCGAGCTTCATGGCGAATCGATCGTCGCTGGCGTCGACGAGCGTGCACGTGCTCTTGCCGAGGAGCACCAGGTAGTCCAAGCGCACCGCGCCTTCGACGGTCCACGAGCCGTTGATGCCGACGGGTTCGGTGGGGAGCGGCGTCCAGGCCCCTTCGAGGATGCGGACCAGGCGCGGCACCCACGTCTTCGCCGGCTCGGTCAACGTCGCTGGGTCGGGATAGCGCAGTGCGGACACCACACCGTATTCGTTGACGTCGATCTCGAAGCGCCGCCCGACGAGCGATGCGCCCGCGGCGCGGACGTTGGCGATTTCTTCGGGGTAGGCCAGGCGGCTCGGCTCGTCGCCCGCCCACTTGACCTCCAGCGCGATGGTCGCCACGTCGTCCTTGACCGCGGCGACACTGCCCACCAGATCGACGCCCAGCGGGATCGGGCGCTCCGTGGTTCGCTGCACACCGTCGGCGAACTCGTTGAAGGAGACCTCGAGTCGGACTCGACGCTGGATCGGCGCCCCGGCCTCGAAGCGGAGGAGGAGGGGCCGACGCGGCTCGTCGCCCGGCTTGGTCACGACGACCCGAGGGGCCTCGCGCCGCACTTCGATGACCGGCGTGGCCGCCGTCGAGTCGGGTTCGGGCTCCGCCTGAGTCGGGTGCGCCGACGCTGCGCACGCACCGGCATGGAGCGCGACGAAGGCGGAAAGGACGCAGGCCGCAAGGAACCCGCGGGCGGTTTCGACCTTCCGGTTGGGCCCAATCATGGCGGCAGTGTAGACCTGCTACCCTCCGCCGTCCCGTGCGTCCCCCTCCCTCGATCCTGCTCGGCACCACCACGGTGCTGCTGACGCTGCTGGGCTGGTCGAGCGTTCCGCTGTTCCTTCGGCACTTCGCCGAGAGCATCGACGCCTGGACGAGCAACGGCTGGCGCTACGGCTTCAGCGCGCTTCTTTGGCTTCCCCTCGTGGTCGTCGGTCTCGCCCGGGGGTGGCTGCCCAAGGGCATCTTCCGGGCCGCGATCGTGCCGAGCGTCATCAACGCCGCGGGGCAGGTGTGCTTCACGTGGGCCCACTATCAGATCGACCCGGGGCTCTTGACCTTCGGCCTGCGCACCCAGTTGATCTTCGTGGCGGCGGGGGCGTGGCTCCTCTTTCCTGCCGAGCGGCCCATCGTCACCGCCCGCTCGTACCTCTTGGGCGGCACGCTCCTGCTGGGCGGCACGGTGGGCATTCTGCTGCTCGGTCGGGAACCAACCACGGGCACGGTCCCCACCGGATACGTGTTCGGCGTGGTGCTGGCGATCCTCAGCGGACTGCTCTTCGCCGCGTACGGGCTTGCGGTGCGTTGGTACATGCACGGCGTCCGTCCGATCTACGCCTTCGCCACCATCTGCCAGTACACCGGCGCGGCGATGATCGTGCTGATGCTGGTGTTCGGCGATTGCGGCGGCGCGACCGCGCTGGACCTGCCGACCGACCAGTTCTTCTACCTGCTGCTCTCCGCCGTCATCGGCATCGCCGTGGGTCATGTCTTCTACTACATCTCGATCGCCAGCCTCGGCGTGGCGGTGACCGCGGGCATTCTCCAACTTCAACCCTTCCTGGTGGCGATGGCGTCGCTGGCGCTCTTCGGCGAGCGCCTCAGCGTCGGCCAGTGGATCGGTGGTTGCGTCGCCGTCGCCGGCGCCATGCTCATGTTGGGCACCCAGCGCCGAATGAGCCGTAGGGAGCGAATCCCGGAGGATGCGTTGGGTCCTGCGGAGGGCGAGAGTGGGGCGTAGGGGCGGGGTGACGGAGGACGCGATCCGTACCGGTGGGCGCGAGCGCACGACGGGGGATCAGGGATCAGGTATCAGGGCTCGGGGAGGTTCGGGCGCGGACGGCGGGTTGAGACGAACGCCCGTTCGGCGGGCCGACGGGCGAGCCGTCGACCCGCAGAAGAATTGCATCAACACAACAACCGTCCGTGCGCGGTGGCGTGGTTCCGAGTCCGAATCCCACCCCAGCAACCCTCCGAGCAACCCTCCGTGCAACCGCGCCTAACCACACTCGGCGCACGACCCGTACAACACGATGTCGTGCCGCTCGAGGGTGAACGCGGGAGGCAGCAGCCGTTCGAGTCCGGCGGGACAGCCCGCAATGTCGAAGACCCGGCCGCAGCGCTCGCAGTGGAAGTGGTGGTGGTGGGTGTCCGCCACGGCGGCGGGCTCGTAGCGGGCGGGCTGGCCCGGCAGCGTCACGGCGGACACGGCGCCCTCCTCCGCCAGGCCCCGCACGATTCGGTAGACGGTCGAAAGTCCGATGGTCGGCGCTCGGCGCAACGCGCGGGCATGGATCTCGGCCGGGGAGAGTGGCCCGGACGAGCGCTCGAGCACCTCGAGCACCGCGTCCCGCTGGCGCGATCTCCGGCGCGGAGCCGTACTCGGCGCGTTTGCCGCGACGGCCGTCTTCCTCGCGCGCTTCCGCGGCCTGTTCATGCCGGCCCTCGTCGCAACCGGCGCACGGCCAGGGACGCCAGGTACACGCCGGCCGCCGCGATCACGATCGCGCTCTCGGGGCTGATCCGCGTGCCGTACACCGCCATGCGCGGAATCGTGGTCAACACCGCGCAGAGCCCCACCGAGACGATCATGATCGGTCCCAGACGGCGCAGATGGTGGCCCGCGGTCGCCGCCGGCAGGGTGAGCAGCGCCAGGACGAGGATGAGTCCGACCACGTGCACGAGCGAGACCACCGTGAGCGCCGTCAAGACGAGCAGCAGCAGGCTGGTGCCCAGCACCGACACACCCTGCAGGCAGAGCTGCTCTTCGTCCACGCAGAGACCAAGGAGCCGCTTGTGGGCGACGAGAACGATCGCCACGACCACGGTCGCCAGCGCTCCCATCAGCCAGACGTCTGCCCACGACACGAAGGTGATGCTCCCGAAGAGATAGCTCATCAGCTCCGCCTGGTAGCCCGGCGTGAACTTCATCAGCATGATCCCCAGCGACATGCCGACCGCCCACAGGGCGCCGATCAGGGTGTCGGTGCGATCGGCGGAGCGTTGGTTGACGACCCCGATCAGGATCGCCGCCAGCACCGCGGAGATCAGGGCGCCATGAATGGGCTGCAACCACGGAAGGGCGTCGGGGTAGCTCGCCTGGAGCCAGATCGCCGCTCCGACGCCACCGACGGCCATGTGCGCGATGGCGCCGGCGAGGAACACGATCCGGCGCGTGACCACATAGGGACCGATCACGCCACAGGTCACGCTGGCCAGCAGACCCGCGATGAGTCCCGTGACCAGGAACGGATTGAGGGAGAGGTCGTTGAGGAAGGAGAACATTGTCGTTCGGTTGTCAGTTATCAGGGATCAGGGCTGGGGGACGTTCGGGCGCGCGCGACGAGTTGGGGCGTGCGCACGTTCGGCGGGCCGACCCGGCTGCGCCGGAAGTCGACCCGCAGGAGAACTGGATCAAACCACAACCGCCGTCCGTGTTCTGGGGATCCGCTTGGGGTCCGACGATTCATCACCCACTCTCCGTGCAACCGCGACTGATACCTGATACCTGATACCTGATCCCTGATCCCTGATACCTCTCGCTGACCCTCCGAACGCCTTGAGGCTGAATCCCACCCCACCCACCCTCCGTGCAACTACGCCCCCTCCACGGAATGACAATGCCCGTGGTGATCCACGAGGCGCACGTCGCCGCCGTACATGGCGGCGAGCGTTTCGCCCGTCACGTCCTGCGGCTTGTGGATCGACAGCGTGCGATTGAGGCAGGCGACCGTTCGCACTTGGGTGGAGACGAACGCGATGTCATGGCTCACCACGACCACGGCGAGGCGAGCGTTCAACTGGTGCAGAAGCTCGGTCAGGCTCCGCTCGGCTTCCACGTCCACCCCGGCGGTCGGCTCGTCGAGCAGGAGCAGTTGAGCGTCGCTGCAAAGGGCCCGCGCGATCAGCACGCGCTGTCGCTGGCCGCCGGAGAGATCGGCGATTGGTCGATCGCATAGCGAGGCCATGCCGGTGCAGTCGAGGGCGTCCATGGCGGCCGCGCGGTCGGCACGGCTGTAGCGGAATCCCCAACGGCCGCGTCCGAGTCGGCCCATCAGGACGACATCGAGCGCGGAGGCGGGCGCGCTGAGGTTCACCGCGGCCCGCTGCGGCACATACCCCACCCAACGCCGAGCCGCTGCCGGCGATTGGCCCAGCACGCGCACCGAACCTTCCTGGGGAGCGAGAAGACCCAGGATGATGCGCAGGAGTGTCGTCTTGCCACCGCCGTTGGGGCCGATGATCCCCATGAAGTCGCGCGGTGCGATGACGAGATCGATCCGATCGAGTACGGCGCGGGGCGCGGTGTGCGGTTGGAACGAGAAGCTCACGCGGCGCAGCTCAACCACGGGCTGGCTCGTACCGGGCGACACGCCTGCCGTACGATCGTCGGTCGCACGCGCTCGTGGATCGGGTGCGGCCGTGCTCATTGCAGCGACTCGGCGATCTTCTCGGCGACCAGGCGGAGATTCGTCGGCACATCCCGGGCCATGGGGTCGAGCACAACGACCTTGGCGCCGATCGCCTTGGCCAGCGACTGCGCCGCCTTTCCCCCGATCTGCGGCTCGACGAACAGCGTGCGAATGCCGAGGGCCCGCGCGGTCTCCTGCAACGTTGTCACCTCCCGATCGCTCGGGAGCCTTCCCTCGCTCTCGATGGCGATCTGCTTCAGACCGTAGGCATCGGTGAAGTACCCCCACGCGGGATGGAAGACGAGAATGGATCGTCCCGCGTACGGCGCCAGACGCGCACGCAACTCGGTATCGAGGGCGTCGAGTTCCCGCTCGACGCGGCGCAGGCGATCGGCGACGTCGTTGGCCAGGTCGGGGCGCGCGGCCGACAGGGCATGCGCGATCGTGGCCGCCTGCTGCTTGAGGAGGACCGGGCTCAGCCAGATGTGGGGATCGGGTCCGCCGTGATCGCACGCCGAGTGGTCGCCCACCGCGTGTCCGGGTGCCGGGGGGTGATCGTGATCGCGCGTTCCATGCTCCCCTGCGGATCCGGGTGGTCCGTGTTCCTCGAGCTCGGATGGAGTCTCAAGGGTGCGTTGTGCGATTCCCGCCCTGCCATCGATGATGCGCACGTTGGGCGATCGCTCGATCGCCCGGAACCAGGGTCCGTTCTCGACGCTCAGGCCCGTGCGCACATACAGCGCGCAAGACAAGACCGCACTGGCCTCCCGATCGCTCGGCTGGTACGTCTCGTGGCTGAATCCGGGGCCGATCACCGTCACCACCTCGACGTCCTTCCCGCCCAGGCGTTCGACGAGCCACGCCTGCGGCGGCACCGTGACGGCCACGCGCAGCGGAGCGGCCTCCGCGGGGGGCGGTTGGTCACCGGGGGAAGACACCGCTGGCGCGGCGATGCTCGCGACCACAACAACGGAGAGGCCAACAGAGACGGCGGCGGAGAGGGCGGCGGAGACCATGGCAGCCAAGTTGAGGGGTTCCTGACGTTTCCGGGGCGACGCCGTCGCGAGACAACGTCCCAGCCGGCAAATGATAATCCATTCTCACGAAGGGGCGCGTTCCTGAGTCCGGGTGGAACGGCGGACGGCCCCCGATCGGCCCGCGTCCTGCCGAGGCACTGTGCTCCACGGCGCGAGCTACTCCTCGTTCAGGGAGCTCAGGAGCGCCCGGACCAGGTACTCGGCGGGCCGTTCGCCTTCGAGGACCACATCGGCGATGGCTCGATAGGCGGGTTCGCGCCGGACCAGCATGATCGCCGCCTCTTCGACCAACGGCCGGCCGGCGAGCGGTGGCCGATCCCCGGGTTCGACGGACAGCCGCTGTCCCAGCACCGCCGGGGAGCAGTGGAGGTAGGCGGTACGAACAACTCGGCTCGAACGGGCCGCGTCGATCAGGGCGGCCGCACCTGGGATGATCGGCGTTCCGCCACCCAAGGCGACGACGGTCGGAACGGCGCCCGGCGCCGCCAACGAGGTGAGAAGCTCGTCCAAGGCCGCCAACTCGGCGGCCCGCCAGTCGCCTTCCCCGTGGGCATCCCAAACCGCGGTGACGCTGGTCTCGGGGAAACGGGCGAGTGCGAGCTCGTCGAGATCGACGAATGCGCCTCCCATTGCTTGGGCCATCGCGCGACCAACGGTCGTCTTTCCGCTGCCCCTGGCGCCGACGAGGAGGAGATGCATGGGAGAACGAACCCTTCCGGCGGTCCCGCCCAGGGCGTTCTTAGGGTCTGGATGGTCTTCGGGTGCCCGAGCGGGCAGTTCCCAGGGCGGCTCAGATCGGGGTGATCTTGCGCCCCATCCGTCGCTTCCGGTTGATGATCGCCCGCCCCTTTCGGGTGCGCATCCGAGCGCGGAAACCGTGCTTGCGGACCTTCTTGATGCGACTGACTCGGTGCGGGTAATGCATGGTTCTGGCCCGTCTGGGGGTTCGCCCTCGCCTCCTGGGCGCCGTTCGCGGCAGGTCTTGGGGGCGGGTCAGCCGAGCGGGGAACGCCGGCGGAAGCCGGGCAGTATACCGGGCTGCCGGCCGCAGTCCACCCCCTCGGGACCGGCGGTGCCGGTGGCCCGACCGCGACCGCAGCCCTGCTGGACCTTCGTGATCCGAATCGGCATACTGGACGCAGACGGCCGGAACGAGGCTGAGCGAGTTTGGCGGTCGTCGGGTGAGCGGCATGCCTGACGCCTTCCAAACCCGCCCAGCGACCGGCACCACCCTGGCCCGCCCGACGGGTTGACCGCCGGTGCGACCGGAGACTGTGCATGGCGCAGGACATGGACGCGGCGTATCCGGAGGAAGCCGAAACGATCATCGGGTACCGGTTCGAGGACCGGTCGTATCTCGACACCGCCCTCATCCACGCATCCCTTGCCGATGCGCGGGTGGACAGCAACGAGCGCCTCGAGTTCCTCGGCGACTCGGTGCTCGG
>JAGQOG010000494.1 GCA_020427695.1 Phycisphaerales bacterium | reverse complement strand
GGGTGGTTGGGGCGAGGGCGGGCCCTCCGACCTCGACGGCTCCGGGGCAACCGATGCCGTTGATCTTGGCATCCTGATCGGTGCTTGGGGGCCGGCCTGACGCACGCAACGTGACGTTTCGTCGCCTCGGGACGACCTGTCCCGAGGCGACGATTTCACGAAGGCCGAGGTGCTACGCGGAGTCACCGGAAGGCAGCGATGTCGGAAGCCGGTTTCGGCCCCCCGCCCGTAGGCCCGCCCGACCAACCTGCACGGCACGATGCGATCGGGGGATGCGCTCGACCTCCATCCGACGCGCCGTCACTCGCCGGCAAGCGGTTGCGTGTCGATGCCCCACGGCGATGCCACAACGCCCTCGACAGTCATCTTCACCGGCCTGATGAACCCGCGCTCGTCGAACGCCATCCGGTCGATGCAGACCACGCGATGGTTCCGATCGGTCTCGCCCAGCGGACGGCGGTGATAGACGATGTACCACTCGTCCGCGCCCGGACCTCGAATCACGCTGTGGTGGCCAGCACCGGTGGCGATCGCGGGATCCTGTTCGAGGACCACGCCAACACGGCGCCACGGGCCCATCACCGAGTCGGCGACGGCGTAGGCGACGCGGTAGTCCGGTCCGGTCCATCCGCCTTCGGACCACATGAAGTAGTACCGGCCGTCGCGCACGAACATGAACGGTCCTTCGACATACTCGTCGGGCGTGATCTCCTTGAACACGACTCCGTCGTCGAACGGTTCGAGCGTGCGGTAGTCGTCGCTCAGCCTGGCGATGTTGCAGTGTCGCCAGCCGCCGTAGATCAGATAGTCCCGACCGTCCACGTCGCGGAACACGAACTGGTCGATCGGCTGGGCCCCGTGGTGGAACCGATCGACGAGCGGCTTCCCGATGAGATCGCGGTACGGGCCGTCGGGACGGTCCGCCACGGCGACGCCGATCCCGCCGACGTCGCCATCGCTCTGGATGTCGTTGGCACCGAAGAAGAGGTAGTAGCGTCCGTTCCTCTCGATCGCGGCGGGCGCCCAAAGCGCACGTCGAAGCCAAGGCACATCCGCCGCGGCCAGGATGCGATCGTGCCTGGTCCAGTGGACGAGGTCGGGCGAGGAGAAGGCGTCGAAGTGCAACTGCTCGTCGTAGGGCGCGGAGTACGTGGGGAAGATCCAGTACGCATCCCCGAACACCGTTCCCTCCGGGTCCGCGTACCAGCCGTCGATGATCGGGTTGCCGGACATCGCGGCGGGGTTCGAGCCGCCGCATCCGGTGAGGACGCCGATGATCGTCAGCAACGCGATCGGGAGGCCGGTCGTCGCCACTCGACGCTGTCGCCACGCAGCATGCGGAGCGCCGGCCCGGGTTTGGACCGAAGCAGGCGGGTCTTGCCTAGGAGGGGTCACCGCCAACTCCGTCCCGAGGCGCTAGGGGGTGCTCGCGCCGACCGATCGCGCGGGCGGGATTCCCGCCCACGATCGTCCATGGTTCAACGTCCTTGGTCACCACGCTGCCCGCGCCGACCACCGCGCCGGCACCGATCGCGACCCCCGGGAGGATCATCGCCTGGGCGCCGACGAACGCATCTTCTCCGATGTCGATCGTTCCCACGACCAGCGGCAGGTCCTCCCGGGTGAGATCGTGCGTGCCGCCGCAAAGGTAGACCCGCTGGGCCACGGTCGCCCGCGCCCGCACGATGCACGGTCCGAGGTTGTACACCTCGCAGTCCGGCGCGAGGCAGGCGCGGTCCTCCATCGTGAGCTGCCACGGCATCCGCACGCGCGTGGAGGAGCCGACGAACGGACGACCAGAGATCGTGGCCCCGAACAAGCGAAGGAGAAGCACCCGCCAGCGATAGAGGGGCTTCGGAGTCGGCCGGTAGAGAAACAGCCACACCACGCTCCAAAGCGCTCCGCGCAGCCGCATGCCGAGCGACCAGGGGGATGCGATGGCGCTCGCCTGCTGCTTGGTTTCGAGCCGGCTTCGGTGGTCGCTCACGCTCTGGCGCTCCGTTGGCCCATGCGGACCGTGCGAGGATCGGATTGTAACGGGGGTCGCGATGGGCAGCCGCTACGCACGCGAATCGTCCTCCGGCCGCGTCGCGACGTAGAGACCGCGCCCGATCAGACCTTCGGGATCGTGCTGTGCCGCGAGCCCCGCCTGGCGGAACGCCTCGAGCATCTCCTCACGCGTGAACAGCCCGAGCTCGTGGATCTCCTGGCGATGCTCGAGTCCGCTGCTCCGGCCAAACAGGTATTGGAACTCGACGCGGGAGAGACGCCCATGGACGGTCGTGCGCGCCATGCGACAGACCTTCACCGTGTCCGACTCGGCGGTGTTGATGCCGACGAAGCCATCGGTTGCGCGTTCGGGCTCGAGCCACGGCTCGACAATCAGAATGCCGCCCGCTCGGAGGTGCCGCGCCATGGCGGCGATCGCCTGGTGGAGCCGATCGATCGTGCCGACGTAGCCGATCGCACCAAACAGGCAAAGCACCGCGTCGTAGCGCCGACCCAGGTCGAGCTCCAGCATGTCGCCGCAGACGAACCGGCCGGCCGGATTGCGCGCCGACGCGATGCGTACGAATGCAGGCTCGAGGTCGACGCCATCCACCTCGAATCCGAGCGCGCCCAGGGCGCGGGCGTGCTGACCGGTTCCGCAGCCGACGTCGAGAACCTCCTTCGCCTCGGGCGACCGTTGGCGCAGGGTCGCCGCCAAGCGAGCCGACTCGACGTCGTAGTCCTTGAAGACGGAGTAGATCAGGTCGTAGTGCTCGGCTGCCTCGGCGTAGGTCACGGCACCACCTCCCCAACGTTCGCAAGGTCGGCCGCCAGACCGGCGATAGGGAGGTCGGGGGAGGGCATGGTCGGCATCTGACAGGCTCAGGAGGCATGGTACGGGCAAAGGCAGGGGGGGCTGGGGGGCGGGGCCAACCCCCGATTTCGCCGGGCGCGCCGACGCCGGAATCCGCAATCATTTGGTGTGGGTCGAAACGGCCCCCCGTGCGGTCGCGCGGACCGCCAAGAGAGCAGGAGACCGAAATGAGCATCCAGAAGCACGTCGTTGGCACTGTTGCCACGTCAGTCGTCCTCGCCACGCTACTTGTGAATGGACGAGCGTCGGGCAACATCATCCGGAACATCAGTGGCCCCACCACCTTCTCGTATCAAGTCAACCAGATGCCGGACTTCGACCAGCGGCGCGAGGTCGGCGACGGCATTCCCGGTCTGCCCGGCGCCGGATCGATGTACTGCGCCCCGACCGCGGCCTGCAACGCGCTGTCGTACGTTCAGGCACACGGCTATCCGCAGCTCATGCCGTTGCTCGACCAGCCGTACAGCTACTGGACACAGTACACCAGCGGCGGCTATCTCCTCGAGACCCTCGGGCTCGCCCTGATGGGGAATGCGATGGGCACCGATCCGGTCGATGGCACCGGCGGGACGGGATTCGAGAATGGCGTCGAGACCTATTTCCCCTCCAACCTCTTCTGCGTGTCGCACGTCTACGCCAGTGGCAACTACGCCCCCACAGCCGGGGAGATCGCGGTCGTGGCGATGGGCGGCCCCAGCGGCTCGCTCGTGCTGCCCGTCGTGGGCTGGTACGACGATCTTCCCGGGAACGCGATTGCCCGCGACGGCGGACACGTGCTCACGCTCTCCAAGATCACAGTGAACGGGAGCGCCGTCACGATCTGCTTCCGCGATCCGTGGACGAACGACAGCAAGTTCACACAGTCCACCTTCGCCTCGCAATGCTACGCCACGCAGAACCAGTCCGTCACGGTGAACGGCAAAGCGCGCACGATGACCAAGGTGCTGGACTACGGCTCGGCCTACCTGGACGAGTACATCGTCATCCGTCCGCTGTTCGGGCTCACCGTGGTGCCGGACCTGCTCAAGATCAAGTTCCTGTTCCCGATCCTCTTCGAGTACGGCGGACCGGACACGCTGGAGGTGCCCACTGGCGACGGTTTGCCCCTGATCGACTTCGCGATCGCCCCGAACCTGGCCAAGACGTACTACCTCACGAAGCCGGCGGGGGCCGCGGGCAAGCTGTGGGAGACCGTCCCGGGCATTCCCGGATCGACCTCGGTTGCCACGTTGGGCAATCCCATCAAGGTGACGACGGGTCGCGACGGCAAGGTGTACGCGATGGACGGCAACCGGATCATCCGGTGCTACGACTTCGCCACCGGCACCAACGCCATGTACATCGCGCCGTTCGATCTGGCGGACATCGACTACGACGACACGACCGACACGATCATGGGTCTCAGCACAGCCGCGAAGGCGCTGCATCGCATCACCTTCGGCGCGGCAGGCGCCAGCGGCGTGACCATTCCCTATCCCGCCATGCCGGCCCTCGACCAGGGCAAGGGCTCGATTGCCATGGACCGCATGGGCAAGGCGTGGTTCTGCTCGGAGAACGTGAACACCGTGTTCGGCCTGATCCAGCTTCCGACCGGCGCGCCCCAGGTCGAAATGATCAACCACCCCGAGCTCGTGAAGCCGCGGGGCGTGAACGTCGATCCGCTCGGTCGCGTCACCGTGATCTGCGATGGCTCGGTCAAGACCTTCGTGAACGGTCCGGCCGGCTGGCAGCCCGACCCGACGGTGCCGTTCTCCGGCCAGTTCGCGCCGGGCGGCCACTTCGTGGAGGCGGTCGGTCGCACGAACTTCAACCCGGCGGAGCACACGGGACCGGCGTACCGCAACGTCGAGCCGCTGGCGATCGGGCCCGACCTCCAGCTCTGCGACGCCGACCTCGACCTCAACGGCGCGGTGGACGGCGCCGACCTGGGAGCGCTCCTCGCCCAGTGGGGTGCCGACGGAACCGCCGACCTCAACGACGACGATATCGTGGATGGAGCGGATCTCGGGCTCCTGCTGAGCGAATGGGGCCTCTGCCCGTAGGCGAACACACAACCGCCTTCCGGCGGGGAGCAGCACTCGATGCACATCAGGCGTGCGACCACGGACCACGAGATCGACGTCTGTTTTCCGGTCATGAGCGAACTCCGGCCGCACCTCGTGCGGCCGGAGGTCGTTGCGTTGGTGCGCCGGATGGAGCGGGAAGGGGGTTTCGAGCTGGCGTTTCTCGAGGATGACGAGACGATCGTGGCCGTTGCGGGCTACCGGATCCTCGATGACTTCGCCCGCGGCCGGTACCTCTACGTGGACGACCTTGTGACGGCGGCGGCCCATCGTTCTCGCGGCTACGGATCGGGCCTCCTCGACTGGCTCCGGGCCGAGGCGGCGCGACGCGGGTGCGGACGCCTCCACCTCGACTCCGGCATGCAGCGCAAGGACGCCCATCGGTTCTACGAGCGTGAAGGGTTGGGCGCGGTCAGCCTGCATTTCGCGGTCGAGATCGCGTCCGGAGGCGAGCTCGTCGAAGAGGGTGCGACGGCGAAACCGGACGTGCGGCGGTCGCCTCAGCGGGCTGCGCGAGAAGCCGGGCGCGACGCATGACCTCTACCGAACCGCCGAGCGTGTCGCCGCCGATCGAGTTCGAAACGGAACGCTTGCGCCTCCGCCAGTGGCGCGCGTCCGACCACGAACCATTCGCCGTTCTGAACGCCGATCCACGGGTGATGGAGTACTTCCCGTCCACCCTCACCCGCGAGCACAGCGACGCGGGGATCGACCGGTGGCGGACCGAGATCGAGGAGCGAGGCTGGGGGCTGTGGGCGGTCGAGATCCAAACCACCGGCGCATTCATCGGCTTCGTCGGGCTCCAGGTGCCGACGGCGCCACTGCCGTTCGCGCCGTGCGTCGAAGTCGGCTGGCGCCTGGCGCACGAGCATTGGCATCGCGGCTACGCCACCGAGGCCGCTCGCGGTGCCTTGCGTGTCGGGTTCGAGCGGCTTGGACTTCCTGAGATCGTGTCGTTCACGTCCGTTGGGAACCGTCGCTCGCGTGCCGTGATGGAACGCCTGGGGATGGAGGAGGCGAAGGAGACCTTCGAGCATCCAAGCGTGCCCGAGGGGAGTCCGCTGCGCGAGCATTGCCTGTACCGGCTCACACGCGAGCGTTGGACGAGCGGGTAGGGCGCATGGGCGGCGCCGACCGGAGGCAAGCGAGGTCGACTGCCGCTGCGCCTGTCGTTTCGCCCTCCGCGCACGGCGCGGACGACGGTTCGGTGGCCGGATGCCGACCTTCCGCGATCCACGTTGCCAATCGGAGCATCTCGCGGCATGATGCCGACACGGGGGCCTGCTCGCAGCCAGCCGTCCCCTTCCGGCTCCGCTTCATGCTGGCCGGCTCAGGACCTGCCACCGTCGCGATCATGCGGGATCACAGGACAGATCGCGCGACATACGCCACTGCAGCGCTCATGGTGGTGGGTGCCGTGCTGTTTCTCATTGGGCTCGCAATCGACTCCCTGTTCCTGCTCGTCCCGGGCGTGGTCACCCTGATCGTTGCCTTCCTCGCTCGCGCCGTGGTCCTCGTCGCACGCTTCGTTCGTTCCGCGCCGCTGCTGCCCACGCCCGTCACGCCACCCTACACCTGCCCGGAATGCGGATATCCGTTGGGCGGAACCGAAGGTATCTTCTGCCCCGAGTGCGGCACCGTTCGCCCGTGCCCACTTGAGGGGCAGGAGTCCACGGGGTCTCCGCCGCCAGTTCCGGATAGCGCTCGACCAACGCCTTCCCTGCCGGAGAGTTCCATGAGCAACGGACGCGACATCGACATCCCCGCCGTGGCAAGGACCCAGAGAATGGTGCTCCTCGGCATCCTGGCGCAGATCCTGGTGCTGATCGCGCGAGGTGTCCTGATGGCGACCCAGGCGCCCGCCACGGGCTCAGCGCCCACCTCGTCGGGCGCGGCCTCGCTGGTCCTGCTGCTTGTGGCGCTGGCGGTGGGCGTGGCGACGCTCGCCTTCCTGGTGCTCCTTATGGTGGCCCTCAAGCGTCCGATCGTGTCGATCATCCTCGCCGCACTGTCGCAGTTCATTCCCGTGGTGTCGTTGCTGGTCCTGCTGGTCGTGAACCAGCGGGCCACGCGAACGCTGCGCGAGGCTGGAGTCCACGTGGGATTCCTGGGCGCCCGGATGTGATGGTCGCCGTCGCCGTTCGGTCGTTCGCGCCGACCGGGAGCTCGGATTGACTCGACCCGCGTTCACCATGCTCCGTTGGCCCCTGGCAGTGGTTGCTGCCGCCATCTTGGGCCTCGGGATCGCCAGCACGTGGTGGCGGTTCGAGTTGCAGTCCCCGATGGGCAACGGATCGGACTCGGTGATGGTCGTGTTGTCAGGTGGTCGACTCACCTTGGCGCGGGGACGGTTGGAACCCGAACAGGATTGGAATCCCGTGGCGGCGTGGTCGATCCAACACGCGCCGAGCTCGACCGCGTCCGGGTGGTGGACCTATCGGTATCGATCCGGCTCCTTTCGCTCGTT
>JAGQOG010000493.1 GCA_020427695.1 Phycisphaerales bacterium | reverse complement strand
TGCTCCAACTCCTTCAGGCGCCGCGTCTGGTCGACCTTCATCCCGCCGTACTCCCGCCGCCAACGGTCGTACGTCTGGTCGATGATCCCTAGCTTCCTAGCTACCGCCGGGATCGTGAGGCTCCTTGCCCCGACCCTGCGCTTGCACCTGCGCTGGCACGGCGCCCTGACCGCCCCTGTCCCCCGCTGTCGACTCGTGGCCAGTGTCGCGCCGATCGACGGCTCGATCGCTCGCCACAAGCTCCGCCCGGCTCGCCCCTGCTGTCCAAAGACAAACCGCCGCTGACATCTCCTGTCAGCGGCGGTCCATGATCAGACTGGAAAGCGGGTGAGGCGATTTGAACGCCCGACATTCACGTTGGCAACGTGACGCTCTACCACTGAGCTACACCCGCGTGGTACCTGGTTGTCCTTCCCCGCCGTCCCGGGTCGGGTCCGCTGCGCTGTGCTTCGCTGCGGTCCCGCTTGGGAGGGAGGGTGAAGGCCTTCATCGGCCATCCGGGGTCGCCGGTCCAGCAACGGGAGCCGGGCGGGCGGCTGACGGATGAAGGATCGGCAAGTGTACCAGCCCAATCCGGCCGGGCAAGTCCGCTGGGGCCCAAGACGGGGGGCAAAATCGCCCCTCGCGGATCGTCGAGTGCCGGTCATGCCGGTCGATCGAGGCCTGCTCGAGCCGTCGGCCATCCGGCCATTCGCACACCGGTGCCTTGTGCGCCGATACTGCCCAGGTGGCTCCGGAATCCTCCACCCTGATCTGCCGCACGTGCGGCGCGGAAATCCACCCCAAGGACGAGGATCGTCACCTCGGCCTGTCCCGCTGCGACCGCTGCGGCGACACCGTCGAGCTCTTAGGGTCCCGTTCCCGAGTCGACCGATCCTCGGCGCGCCCGAGCATGCCATCGGAGTCGGGCCGGATGATCGAATCGACCGCCTCGGCCGCGGCGCCGACCACTCAGGCATGGTCCGACATGACCTCCGAGAAGTTCGGCGGCACGCACTACCTCGTGCGCCGCGCGCCCGGCGCGGTTGAGGTCCAGTGGACGTGGGCAACCCTGAGCGGCGTCATCGGCACGCTCCTGGTGACGGTCTTCTGGAACGGCATCCTCTCGGTCTTCTGGGCGGGCATTCTGAGCGGGAAGATGCCGTGGTTCGTGGTGCTCATCCTCGTGCCACACACTGCGGCCGGCCTGGCCCTGATCGCGGCGTTCCTGTCGATCCTCGTCAATCGGACGATCCTCCGTTGCGACCGGCAGACGGTGGCCGTCACCCGCCGTCCGCTCCCGTTTCCACGACCGGTCGCGCTTCCAGCCGAGACGATACGACGTCTCAAGCGGACACGCGATGGCGAATCGAACGGGTCGGAACGCTACCGGCTGGCGGCAGAGACGACCGACGGCCGTACGGTCACCCTGGTGCACTGGCTCAACGACCGGGAGTACGCGTTCCTGAGCGGATTGGTGCGCGAGACCTTGGGCCTGCCAGCCTCGGGCCTCTCGATCAACGACCGCGACACGTCTGGGGACGGCGACTGATCGGCTCGGAAGACGGTGAACACCCGCACCGCGGAGGAGCACCGTAGACTGGCCACACAAGGACCTTCTCGGTTCGCTTCGCGCCCTTCCGCTTGCGTGTTCGGCACCGCACTTCGCCCGCGCCCGTCCCCACCATGCCGTTCACCGTCACCGAGTTCGAGTCCACGCCCAACCCGAACGCGGTCAAGTGCTGGCTCGACCGGCCGATCAGCGATGGTCCACGCTCGTTCCTGAATGCGAGCGCCGCCGCGGGCGATCCCGTCGCCGCAGCGCTCTTCGCCGATGCGGGCGCGACCACGATCCTCTTTAACGGCGACTGGATCACGGTCAACAAGCCCCCCACCGCCGACTGGGCGACGGTCAAACGGCGCATCAAGGCGGTGCTGGCGAAGGCGTCGAGTTCGACCGACGCGCCGGACGAGCATCGAGCATGACCGACCACGGCGCGAACGCTCCCCCTCGACGGACGACGGGCGACCACATCGACGCACGCGCGATCGCACGAGCCCTCGAGACGTGGTTTCGCACGAACGCCCGCGACCTGCCCTGGCGCCAGCCCACGCTGCGCAACGGCTACGCGGCGTTGGTGAGCGAGGCGATGCTCCAACAGACGCAAGTGAGCCGCGTGGTGGAGGCGTTCACGGCCTTCATGACCCGCTTCCCGGACATCGCAGCCCTGGCAGCCGCTCCGGAACAGGAGGTGCTCGCGTCGTGGAACGGGCTCGGCTACTACCGCCGGGCACGCCTGCTCCATGCCGCGGCGAAGGCCGTGGTCGCGGAGCATGATGGGCGTGTGCCCGATCACGCTGCCGAGCTCGAGCGCCTACCGGGCGTCGGACAGTACACCGCCGGTGCAGTGGCGTCGATCGTGCACGGCGAACGGACGCCGATCGTGGACGGGAACGTGTTCCGCGTGCTGGTGCGCCTGCATGGACGCGATGCCGAGGCAGGCCAGCGCGAGGACACGGCCTGGGCATGGTCGGAGGCGGCGCGCCTGGTCGAGGTGGCCGAGGAACCTGGAACGCTCAACGAGGCGCTGATGGAGCTCGGCGCCACCGTGTGCACCCCCCGAAATCCGTGCTGCGACGGCTGCCCGCTGTCGGAGTCGTGCCGTGCCCGACGGAACGGCACGGTGGAATCGCTGCCTCGCCCCAAGCGAACACCTGGGCGAGCCGTCGTGCACCATCACGCGGTGCCAGTCGTCCACCGCGGAAGGGTGCTGCTGGTGCAACGGCCGGCGACGGGATTGTGGGCGTCGATGTGGCAGGTGCCGACCATCGAGGCGCCACGACGACTGCCGGCACGATCGGTTGCCGCGACGCTCGAGTCGTTGCTGGGGGAACCGTTGGGACCCTTGCGCCGTCACGAGTCGTTCGTGCACCTGACGACCCACCGCGAGGTTCGGTTCGAGGTGTTGCGGCAGGGGGCGGCCGGCGAGCGACGGCCGCGCTTGATGGCGACCGAAGGCCGGTGGTGTTCGGCCACCGAGTTGGACGGCGTGCCGATGAGCAACCCGCAGCGGCGGATCGCGCGCGAGGCGATCGAGCGGGAGTGATTGCCTGCTTGGATGATCCGATTCGGATCATCGGCTACGGTCGAACGTGATGTCAGTGGGGTGCTGCCGACAAGACCCGTGTGGATTCGCGGCTTGCGGTGTTGCATGGTCCTCGCCCTTCGGAGACGCTGCGCACCGACTGCCCGCCAAGCCGGGCAATCGGTGGCACACGACCCACAGGGGACACCGCCTCAGGCGCTTGCCTCGAGACCATCCACCATGAACCACTGTGTCACGATGCTCGCGATGGCAACGCCGCTGGTCGCACTCGCGCTCGGCGGACACTCTCCGACGTGTGCCGCGACGGGAATCGACGCCGACCAATCGACCGCCGCCCCCGACAACACGCACGCGGAGGACCTCATCGCCCGGCTACTTGTGCCGCAGCACGGCGACCTTCCCGAGATGCGGAAGTCGGGCATCGTGCGGGTGCTCGTCGAGCCGAGCCCCACCCGGTTCTTCCTGGGAGATCGAAGGCTGGAAGGATTCGAGGCCGATCTCCTCCGCGAGTTGGAGAAGCAACTCCAGAAGGGACAGCCGAAGGGCGATCCGCCGCTGCGGCTGGTCTACATTCCGATGCCCCTCTCCGATCTGCTGCCGGCGCTCGTGGAAGGCAAGGGCGACATCGCCGCCGCGGGGCTGACCGTGACTGCGGAGCGGACGACGAAGGTCGCGTTCACGACGCCGTACTTGAACTCGATCGACGAGGTGGTCGTGACGTCGGCGACGATCACGCCACCGATTCGCCGACTGGAGGACCTCGCCGGGCGCGTCGTGCACGTCCCGGCCGGATCCTCGTTCGAGGCCGACCTGCGTGAACTGTCCGAGCAGTTTCATGCCCGGCGACTCTCCCCGCCCGAGGTGCGCCTGGCGCCGGAAGGGATCGGGGTCGAGGATCTCCTTCAGATGGCGAATCGAGGTGTGATCGAGTGCACCGTCGCGGACAGCCACGTGGCGCGAGCATGGGCGGAGGTGCTGCCGAACGTTCGCGTGCTCGACGGCGTGGTCCTGCGCCGAGGCGGCACGATCGCTTGGGCGGTGCGACGCAACGCGCCCAAGCTCCTGGCGGCGGTCAACGCGTTCGTGGCCACGGCCCAATCGGGTACGAAGGTCGGCAACATCCTCTTCCGGCGATACTTCCAGTCCGATCCCTCGGCACGACGCGATTCGGACAAGGCTGTGCGCGACTTCGTTCGGCTGGCGCAGCGCATCGCGCCGACACATGGGCTCGACCCGTACCTGCTTGCGGCCCAGGCGTTCCGGGAATCACGCCTCGACCAGTCGGCCCGGAGCGCGCGGGGCGCCGTCGGCGTGATGCAGCTGCGGCCGTCGACGGCGCGGGAGATGGGGGTGAAGGACATCAGCACCATCGAGTCGAACGTGGAAGCTGGTGCGCTCTACCTGGCGTGGCTTCGCGACAAATGGTTCGGCGAGGTGGCCGATCGACCGTTCCAGCAGGCGAACCTCGTGCTTGCCGCGTACAACGCCGGACCGGGCCGCGTCCGCGACTGGCGCCGGCTGGCGAAGCGGCGCGGGCTGGACCCGGACCGATGGTTTGGCGGCGTGGAGATGGTCGCGATCGAACAGGGCGTCGGCGAGACGGTGGGATACGTGCGGGACGTGAACCGGGCGTACCTGGTCGCGCGCCTGTTGGCGGAGATGCGGGTGGTGGAGTGAGGGGTGGGGTATGGGGGGGTTGGGTGTTCGGGAGGTGGGTGCCAAGTGAGG
>JAGQOG010000492.1 GCA_020427695.1 Phycisphaerales bacterium | reverse complement strand
CGCGCCCTCCGTCCATCAGTCCTTCGCCAACACCGAGATATGCATCCCCACAAGCCGGGCGACCAGGATCGTCAGGTAGAGCTGGCCCGCCATGGCCTCGAGAACGGCGAGTGAGCGGACGATCTCCGCGCGGGGGGCGACGTCGCCGTAGCCCACGGTCGTGAGGGTCGCGAAGCTGAAGTACACCGAGTTCCCGAAGCCGCCGCTGTGAAAGTGCATCAGCACCTTCGACCCCGACACGTGCAGGAAGGCGTCGGGAACGAGTGTGGCACACAGGGAAAAGACGATCGCGAAGACGAAGCCGATCAGCATGTACACGCAAATGGCCCCGGCGATCGTGTCCACCGTCACGCGCGTGGTGGAGAGGATGTCGAGGAGGATCAGCGCCGTGACGGTCGCGAGGAGATACAGGAGAGGCAGATGAAACGCGACGGCGAGCCAGAGCCGTGGCACCAGGGCGTGCACCACGAGGAGCGCGCCGGTCAGGGCCGCGGCGACGATCATCACCAGGAACCGTGCCCGCGATCGATAGCTGGCTCGAAGCGTCGCCACGATCACGAAGAGAAGCAGGCCGTCGATGACCCGAACGCCGTAGGCGAACTCCTTGGTGATCGGCGCGAGCAGCATCGAGGAGATCAGCGCGACCGTAAGCCACTTGTACCTCGCGTTCGCGAAGTCGTGGAGCATCCGGCGACCGAGGTCCTTGGCGGGGAGAGTGACTGGCATGTGGTGGACTCTCGCCGCCAGGCGTAACCCGACGCGGGCGAGTTCGGCGGCACGGTATCACATCGCGACGGCGACTCCCGAACGTTGGGGCACCACGAGTGCCGCGAGGTCGCCCAGGATCGCCGAGGCGGTGGGCCCGGGACCGGCGCCCTGGCCGCGAAGGACCAGCGTACCGCCGGGATCGGAGTCGATCACCACGATGTTCTCCGGTCCGGTCGCCGCCGCGAGCGGATCCCCGGCCGAGAGGCGGCGCGGCGCGACGCGCAGGTGGACTCTTCCGGCGGCCATGTCCACCGACAGTTCCGCCACCAAACGGATCGCGCCCCCGGCTCGGCGCGCCGAGCGCACCCACTCCGGTGCGACACCTTCGATGCCCGTCGTGGCTCCCGCGGGGAGGTCGCCGGGCGACGGTGCGGGCAAGCCCGCGGCCCGGGCCAGGACGCACAGCTTCTCCATGCTGTCGGCGCCGCTCAGGTCGGCACGGGGATCGGGTTCGCAGAGTCCCGCTCGCCGGGCCTGCTCGATCGCCGACGCCAGGGAGCATCCGTCGCGCTCGATGCTCGTCAAGACGGCGTTGCAGGTGCCGTTCAGGACGCCGCGGATCGACACAATTCGATCCCCGCGCCGTTGCGCCAGCGCGGCCAGCACCGGCACCGCGGCCCCGACGGCAGCTTCGTAGCGCAACCCGGTACCGCCGCGCACGGCTGCATCGTGAAGCCGATCGCCGTCGTGTGCGATCAGTGTCTTGTTGGCGCTGGCAACCGGCACCCCGGCTTCGAGCATCGACTGGACCGCGCGGCGGGCGTCCTCGCGCCCACCGAGCACCTCGACGGCCACGTCGGGAGCGCGCCCGAGCGCGCTCGCCGGCGTGCCGACCAGGACCTCCCGCGGGACATCTCGATCGCGGGCGAGATCCCGCACGAGCACCGCGACGAGTTCGATGCCGTGAGGCGCCCACCGGCGCAGCGCTGCGGAAGGAGCAAGCAGCCGCCGGGCCACCTCGCGACCGACGGTCCCGCATCCGAGGAGCGCCACCCGGAGGCGACGCGGCGGCAGGGTCGATGGTGCCGCGATCATGCGCTCACCTCGATCGCTTCGCTGGTCTCCACGGCGCACTCCAGCCCGCGCCCGAGATCGCCCGTCAGATCGCGGGGATCCTCCAGACCGATCGAGAGGCGAAGCAGGCCGTCGCCGATCCCAATGCGGTCGCGCTCCCGCGCCTCGACCGACGCGTGCGTCATGGTGGCGGGGTGGCAGAGCAGGCTGCGGGCGCCGCCGAGGCTCTCCGCCAGGGTGAAGAGTCGAAGCGCCTGCTGGAGCCGCGCCGCCGCCGCACGCGGCGCGACTCCCTTGAGCTCGAAGCTCACGACCGCCCCGAAGCCCGACGCCTGGCGGGCGGCAACGTCATGCTGCGGGTGCGACGCCAGCCCGGGGTAGTGCACCCGCGCCACGTTGGGATGTGCCTCGAGGAATCGAGCGACCCGGAGGGCGCTGTCCGACTGGCGCCTTACCCGCAGGGGCAGCGTCCGGATGCCGCGAAGCAGCAGGAAGCAGTCGAACGGGCCCGGCACGGCGCCGGTCGCGTTCTGGACGAAGGCCAGCGACTCGGCGAGAGCGCCGTCGTGCACCACGACGGCTCCGCCGAGCACGTCGCAGTGCCCGCCGATCGCCTTCGTGGTCGAGTGGAGCACGAGGTCGGCGCCGAGCTCGAGCGGGCGCTGCAGGACGGGACTGGCGAAGGTGTTGTCCACCACCACCAGCGCGCCATGCGCCCGGGCGATGGCGCTGCACGCGGCGATGTCCGTCACCTTGAGCAGGGGATTCGACGGCGTCTCCAGCCACACGAGCCTCGTCCGCGGCTCGATGGCGGCGGCGACCGTGGCGGGATCCGTGGTGTCCACCAGGCTGAACGCCACGCCGAAGCGCTGGAACACCTTCGTGAAGAGCCGGTAGCAGCCGCCGTAGAGATCCCGGGACGCCACGACGTGGTCGCCGGCCCGTAGCGTGCCTTGGAGCACTGCGTTGACCGCGGCCAAGCCGCTGGCGAACGCGAATCCGTGCTTGCCTCCTTCGAGCTGGGCGATGGCGCGCTCGAGCGCCGTGCGGGTGGGATTCCCGGTGCGGGAATAGCACCATTCGGGGCGGCCGCCGATCGCCGCTTGAGCGAAGGTGGTGGTCTGGTAGATCGGGGTCACGACGGCCCCGGTGAGGGGATCGTCGGTCGCCCCCGCCAGAACGGCGATGGTGTCGGGGTGGAGCGCCGTGGGGGACGGCGCAGACTGGGCGCTGGTGGAGAAGGCGGACGACGATGACGATGGTGCAACGGGCATGGAACGACTCCGGGCGCCGCGAATGTTCGCGGCGGAGGTGCGGACGACGGGAATGCAGGAACGCGGACAGCGGTCCGGTGTCGCCCGGGCGGGGGGAGCCGTTCAGGTTTCTTGGGGCACGTCGGAAAGGGTGGCCGCGGTGATCGTCACGCGACCGCCCAACCCGACGCAGGAACGGCTCCCGCGCCCGGGCTGGGCATGGACATCGACATGGATTGGTCGAAGACGTGCATGGGCGGTCGGGAGAATAGCACGCGAAAGCGCCGAGTCAAGGCTCGATCCGCGCCGGGCTCGCTACCATCGGCCGATGCCCGCGTCGTCTCCAACCCGATCCGACAATCGCCAGCGACCCGATTGGCGCGCCGTCCCGGAGGTGCGCTATCCGCAGGGCTACCTGTGGTTCGTGTTCGTGTCGTCCCTCGACATCATGCTCACATGGGCGATCCTGAATCGCGGCGGCGAGGAGGTCAATCCCGTGGCGAAGCTGGTGATCGACCACTGGGATCTGCCCGGCGCGATCGCCTTCAAGTTCAGCCTGGTGCTCTTCGTGATCGTGGCGTGCGAAATCGCGGGCCGTCATGCGCACCGCCTGGCGCTGGCCCTGATCGGCACCGCGGTGGCGGTGTCGGCCATTCCGGTCGTGTGGTCGTTGGCGTTGCTGGTGGTTCATACGTTCGGGCGCGAGTAGCGACAGAGGCATCGGGGCATCGAGGCACCAAGGCATCGAGGGTGGCGATGCGGGGTCGTACGTCGCTGGGCAGGCGATGTGCGGCGTCAGTGCGTCGCACCAGCCGGCAGCGCCGGCGCCCTACGCCTTCCGCTTCCGCTTGGGTGCCGGCTTCCGCACGGGCTTCGCCGCCGACCCCGGCCCTGGTGTCGAACCGGCCCCCGCCATCGCGCGTTCGATGTCGTCGGCCTCGCGCGGGATCGCCTCGCTGAGCACCGTTGCGCCACGGCGGCCGATCACAATGTCGTCCTCGATCCGGATTCCAATCCGCTCCTCGGGGATGTAGATCCCCGGCTCGATCGTCATCACCGATCCCGCCTTGAGCGGCATGTCGGGGTTCGCGTCGTGCGTCTCGAGTCCCAGGTGGTGGCCGATACCGTGGATGAAGTAGTCGCCGTATCCCGCTCGCTTGATCACGTCGCGGGCGGCCTTGTCGATGTCGCTGTTCCGCACGCCCTCCTTGGCGGCGGCGATCGCCGCCTTCATGGCCTTGAGGACGATCTCGTACACCTCGCGTTGCCGGGGGGTGAACGTCCCCGACACGGGAACGGTGCGGGTGATGTCCGCGGCGTATCCGCCGAAGCGGGCGCCGGAGTCGATGCACACCAGGTCGCCGTCGCGGAGCTCCTGGTCGTTGGCGTGGTAGTGCAGCACCGTCGAGTTGAACCCCGCACCGGCGATCGTGCGGAACGCCAGCGCGCGGGCGCCGTTCGAGCGATAGGCGTGCTCGATCGTCTCCTGCACATCGAACTCGTTGAGACCCGGCCGAACCGTGCGCATCGCTTCTGCGAAACCGACCGCCGTGATCGAGATCGCCCGGCGGATCATCTCGAGCTCGGCAGCGCTCTTCACCGACCGCAGTTGGGGCAGGAGCTCGGAGCGATCTTCGATGGACAGGCCCGGTACCCGCTGCGCGAGCTTCTGGAAGACATCCAAGTCGGACGACACCGGCGCCGTGTAGGCCGCCAACGGATGAAGGCACGCCACGCGCTTCGACCGCTTCACCGCCTCGCCCAACATGCGGGGCAGGAGGTTGGTCCGGAACACCGCCTCGATGCCGCACGCCGCGCGCAAGGCGGCGCCGATCGTCTCGCGGTAGCCGTCCCACTTCTCGACCTCGGGGTTGAGCGGCCTTAGGAAGAGCATCGCACGGCGCGTGGCGACCGGATTGGACTGGTCGAGAAGGAGCGCCGCCCCCGGCTCGTCGGTGATGCCGG
>JAGQOG010000491.1 GCA_020427695.1 Phycisphaerales bacterium | reverse complement strand
CGCCCCGCTGATGCGGGGCGGTTCGCTTGTTGGACGCTCCGTCCCGAGTCGTTACACCATGTCCTTGAGCGCCTTCATCGGGCGGATCTTGACCACGTTGCGGGCGGGCTTGGCCTTGAAGACCGTCGCCTCGCCGGTGAACGGGTTGATGCCCTTGCGCGCCTTGGTGGCGGGCTTGCGCACCACGGTGATCTTCATCATGCCCGGCACGACGAAGACGCCCGGGCCGCGCCGACCGAGATCCTGCTTCACGAAGGTGCCGAGCGTCTCGAACACCGACGCGACCTGCTTGCGGGTCAGGCCGGTCTTGGTCGAGAGACCCGAGAAGAGCTCCGACTTCGACCGGGGCTTGTTCGCAGCCTTGGTTGCGGTCTTGGTTGCCATCGTTGAGTCCTTTCGTTGGTGGGCCGAGCCGTACGTGGCTCGTTTGAACGGGAATTTACAGGGTTTCTGTCGGCCCACAAGGTCGATGGCCTGCAAAACAAGGGTTTTTTTGGACCCGCGCCGGTTCGGGCGAGAGCCTCCGATCGACCCGTGCCGGACCATCCGGCCGCCCGATTTCCGGGTGCCGCGCCTGCCGAGACTACGGCGCGCCGGCGCCGTCGAGGCCGGGGATCAGTTCGCCGCCCACGGGGATCTCCGCGGTCGAGAGCTTCACTGCGTTTCCGATCGGCTCGTAGTCGCCGCCGAGCGTCTGCGCCAGGAACGCCTCCGCCACTGCGAAGAACGCCAGGCGGTTCGCCGGTCGAGCGAAACCGTGCCCCTCGTCGGGGAACACGACGTAGGTCACCGGGATCTTCCGCTCCCGCATGGCCCGGACGATTTGGAGGCTCTCGCTCTCCTTCACCCGGGGGTCGTTCCGGCCTTGGCCGATCAGGAGGGGCCGCTTGATGGCATCCACCCTGGTCAACGGCGAGATGCTGTCGAGCCACTCCGCCTCCTCCAGCGACCCGACGCGACGGTCGAACATGGCCTTGAGGGGCTCCCAGTAGGGCGGGATCGTCTCGAGCAGCGTTCGGAGGTGGGAGGGCCCGACGATATCCACGCCCGCCGCGAACACCTCGGGGGTGAACGTAAGCCCAACCAAGGTCGCGTAGCCGCCGTAGCTGCCGCCCATGATCGCGATCCGCGCCGGATCGGCGATGCCTTCCCCAACCGCCCAGTTCACCGCATCGATCAGGTCGTCGTGCATCCGCTTCGCCCATTCGCGGTTGCCGGCGTTGAGGAACGCCTTGCCAAAGCCCGTCGAACCCCGGAAGTTGACGCTCAGGACGGCATAGCCGCGGTTGGCCAGCCACTGGTGGATCGGGTTGTAGCCCCAACTGTCGCGCGCCCAAGGTCCGCCGTGGACGAGCAGGACCATCGGAAGGTCGGTTCCCGGCGAGCCGGAGGGAAGGGTGAGGTAGCTCACGAGCGGCAGGCCGTCTCGCGAGGTGATCACGACCGGACGCATGCTGGCCAGTCGAAGCCCCTCCAGATCGACGCGGTTGGAGAACAGGAACCGTGCCTCGCCCGTGTCGCGCTCGTACAGGTAGTAGGCGATCGGGCCGTTGTCGCGCATGGCGGCGATCGTCCAGCGCCGGTTCTCCTGGTCGCGGCCCGTGATCGAAAGGTCGCCCTCGATGTTGTTGGTGAGAAGGTGCCAGTCGGCGGCGAACGACGCGTCCAGCGGCACCCACTCCGTGCGCAGGTACTCGAACGCGGCCGCCTCGGGTCGACCCGTCACGGGATTGAACACCACGTCGGCGAGGTCCGCATGCGGATCCGCCGCCACCTGGCTGTAGCGGCGCGTGCCGTCGTCCTCGATCGAGTAGGCGAAGAGGGCTCCGGTGTCGCCGCGGCTCGAGTCCTTCAGGTAGAGTGTGCGGCCGTCGCGCGAGAACCCCATCGGTCCCGACGTGGCGGCGTCCTCGAGACCGAAGCGGGCGAGTTCGTACCACGGGCTCGCCGGATCGTCGCGGAAGTACACCGTGGTCGAGCCGTCGGCGTTCATGCGGAAGGCGACGCGCACCGCGAAGCTCGCGTCGGCAAGGACGCCGGAGTAGCCCTCCTCGTTCAGGAAGGCCAGCGTCCGGGCGCCGGTTCGCGTGTTCACGCGCCACACGTCGTGCAGCGCAGGGTTCCGGTCGTTGATCGAGACCAGGAGCTCGTCGGGGAAGGTGCGGTCGATGGCGGTGATTCGAGCCTGCACCGCGTCGAACGGCGTCAGCTCGACCTCCTTCCCGTCGGCGACGTTCACCGCGTAGAGGCGGAAGTTCTCGTCGCCGCCCCGATCCTGGCTGTAGACGATCTGCTCGCCGTTCGGCATCCAGTGGTACTCCCGGATGGGACGGACGGTGGAGGTGGTGACGGCGCGGGCGTCATCCTCGCCGACCGTCTGCACCCAGACGTTCAGCACGCCCTGGTTCGGAGCGAGGTAGCTCAGGCGCTTGCCGTCCGGGCTGAGCTTGACGCCGGCCCGCTGGGGGTTGCCGAAGAAGAGCTCGCGCGGCAGCAGATCGCTGGCGGCCGCGGATACGGCGGCCGAGGCCGCAAGTGCGATGGACGCGAATCGAAGCAGTCGGTGGTTCATGGATGTTCCGGGCGTTGGAACGGGAGAGTCGAGGACACGACGGATCCAGGGGCGGATTCGCCGTATGCGCACCGTTGGATGGTAGTGGGATCGCCGGAGCCCGTTGCGGGCCGACCCGATCCGGGCCTCGTTCGCCGGACGATCACGCCTCGCTCAGACGAACCTGACGCCAACCCTCGTAGACCGCCGCACAGACCGCCGTGGCCAGGTTCAGGCTGCGGGCGGCCGGGATCGGCAGCATCGGGAGGAGCAGTCGTCGTTCGGCGCCGTGCTGCTCGAGGAACCAGTCGTGGACGGCGCGGTCCACACCGCTCGTCTCCTTCCCGAAGAGCAGGTAGTCGCCCCGGTGGAGGTCTGCATCCCAGAACACCCGCGTCGCCTTGGTCGAGAACATCCACAGCCGGTCCGGCGCCTCCCTTTCGAGGAACGCCTTCCAACTCGAGTGCTCGACGCAGTCCACGTGCTCCCAGTAGTCGAGACCCGCGCGGCGCCGGGCCTTCTCGTCCATCGAGAATCCGATCGGATGGATCACGTGCAGCCGGCAGCCGGTGGCCACCGCCGTGCGCCCGATGTTCCCTGTGTTGTTGGGGATCTCGGGATGGAGGAGGATGAGGTTGAAGAGGGGGGGCATATCGTGCGGGAACGGTAGCAAGTGGTGGGCGACGGCGTCGGGCGAACGGGGCATCGGGTAGCAGGTATCAGGTATCAGGTATCAGGTATCAGGTATCAGGTATCAGTCGACCGGCGTGGGGACGGAGGGCGCT
>JAGQOG010000046.1 GCA_020427695.1 Phycisphaerales bacterium | reverse complement strand
GCGGACATGACGATGGAGGATGTCCAGGCCGCCCTGCGTCGGCGCGGCGTCGATGCGGGTCCGCTGCTGGACACGCTGGCCGGATCGTCGTTCTCCGCGACGGTCGCCAAGATCCTGCTGCGCGTGGTCCAGATGGCCGATCGCCTGCTCGGCGGTCAGGCCGCGGCGATGATGCGGGCCCTCATGGTCGAGATGCTCGCGGGGGTGGACATGGATGCCATCGGCAACGCCGGCTTCGGTCCCGGCTTCGTCGAGGTCATCATCGGCGACCGGAACCAGGCCGTCGTCGATGCGCTGAAGGCGGTCATCGAGCGCCCGGATCCGCCCGGGACCGTGGCCATCTTCTACGGCGCCGGCCACATGAACGACCTCTCGCACCGGCTCGAGGCGCAACTCGGCTACCGCATGGACACCGTCGAATGGATTCCCGCCATCACCGTCGATCTCGAGCAGACGGGTCTCAGCGAAGCCGATCTGGCGGCCATGCGGAGGATGGTGAAGGGGATGGTTGGCGGGAAGTAGGAGCGAGCGAAGGCATCGAGGGATCGAGGGATCAAGGCATCGAGGGTTTCCGGTTCGGGGGTGCCACGGCCTTCCAGGCCGTGTGGTGACGCCGTGAGCATCCGGCACGGCCAGAATGGCCGTGGCACCCGCGGCGCGAACCCTCGATGCCTTGATGCCTCGGTCTCGTCAGTTCCCGTAATTCCACTCCGGTCCCGTCGCCGGATTCGTCCAGCGGCGCATGTCCGACACGTCGCGCAGCGAGATGCCGGAGGTGCCGCCGTCGCCGGTGCAGGTGGCGACGGTGCGGTTGTAGCGGGCGAAGGGCGTACTGTGCGCGCCGCCGGTGACGACCACCGAGCTGGGGTCGCCCAGCGCGGGCGCCCACGCCTGGCCGGTGGGAAGGAGCGGCGCGTCCACGTAGGGCGAGCCCGAGGTTTCCTCGTCACCCTGGACGCTCTTGTGGGTGCCCGGTGGTCGCAGCGTCGACGACGCGAAAACGATCTGCTCGCTGGCGCGAGCCAACGAGCCCGCGGTGCGGGCGATCAGTCCCGGGATCGGCGCATCGTCGAAGAGCATGCTGGGCGTGCCGTCGGGGGAACTGTTCGTCCACCAACCGCCGACGAAGAAGGAGTTGAGTCCGAAGGCGGGACGGTCCGCCACCTGGCCGCGAAGCGTCGCGATGTTGGCCGGATCGGCGTCCCATTCGAGGACCCGCGTCGAGAGGTAGCCGAGAAGGGGATCGAGCTCGTAGTCGAGGTAGCCGGCGAGGCGCCAGCCGTATCCCACGCATTGCGCCGCCGGAAGCACGTTGCCGCCACGGTCGCGGTAGGTGACGCCCCACTTCGTCTGCGTGTTCTCGTCGAGGTGCGCGGGCATGAAGTAGTCGTTGTAGTTGCTGGAGTAGATCGTCCAGGCCTGGAACACCTGCCGCAGGCTGTTCAGCTCGCGGGTCTTGGCCGCGGTTCGCATGGCGCCACTGAGACCGGCCAGGATGAGGCTGCTCAGGATCGCGATCACGCCAATCACCACGAGGAGCTCCACGATGGTGAAGCCGCGCGGCGCACCGGCCGACCGGAACATGGCTCGACGGGCGGAGGTCGTTGAAAGCATGTCGGATTCCTCTTGCCGGAGGGGAACGGGCCGGAACGGGTTGGCCGGAGTGGCCTGAACGGAAGGCGACCCATGCTCGAGACGGGCCGCGGAGCGGGGCTGCTTCGCCCCTCTGGAGCCGCGCCGGCGGGTCGTTTCGACCATGGTGCCGCCGCGTCTCCCGTGAGCATATCGACCCCGGCGCCGTGCGGGAAGTCCATACTGGGACTGAATTTGCGTCGATCTGCCCCGGGGGCGGGTACCGGTGCGGGGCGCTACGACCCCCCGACGGTGACCTTCTCGACCAGACCGGCGGCGATCTTGGCGGCGCCGCTGCCCAACTCCCCGATCGGGTCGGGCGGCACGATGTCGACCACCTTCTCGCCCAGCTTGGCCTCGCCGCGCTTCACCTTGTCCTCGAACTTCCTGCACTCCACGAGCAGGCGGTCGAGGATCTCCTCCTCGGGGACGTTCGCCACCCGCTGGCCCTGCACATAGATGATCCCGCGCCGATCGCCGGCAAAGACGGCGACGTCCGCGCCCTCCGCCTCGCCCGGTCCGTTGACCACGCAACCCATCACCGCCACCTTCAGGGGCAGCAGGATCTCGGTCGAGAGCTTGCGGTTCACCTCCTGGACGAGTGTGAAGAGATCCACCTGGATGCGGCCGCACGTCGGGCAGGCGATCAACTCCACGCCCTTGCGCGTGCGCAGGCCGAGGCAGTAGAGCATCTCGAGGGCATCCTGCACCTCGTAGACCGGGTCGCTGGCATAGCTGATCCGCACGGTGTCGCCGATCCCGTTGGCGAGGAGCGTGCCCAAGGCCACCACCGAACGGATGGCACCGGTCTCCTTGGGACCGGCGTGCGTCACGCCAAGGTGCAGCGGGTAGTCGAAGCGCTTCGAGATCTCCGTGTACACGTCGATCACCAGGCTCGCGTCCATCGACTTCGCACTGATGGCGACGTCGTGGAAGTCGCGTGCGTCGAAGATCTCGAGATACTCCTCGAGCTTCGCGATCATCAGGGCGAGCAGGTGGCCGCTGCGGTGGCCGGCGAAGTACTTGCCGAGCTCCTCCATGCGCCGCTGCTTGTCCTTGCGCTCGATGATCGATCCCTCGTTCACGCCCACCCGAATCGGCACGCCCCGCTCCTTGCAGGCGTCGATCACCGCGTTGACCTGGTCGCGATCGCTGATGTTGCCGGGATTGAGCCGAATCTTGTGCACGCCGGCCTCGAGCGACTCCAGCGCCCGCTGGTAGTGGAAGTGCACGTCGGCGACGATGGGCACGCGCGTTTGGGCGATGATCTCCGGCAGGGCCTCGGTGTCCTTCCGCTCGGGAACCGCCACGCGGACGATGTCCGCGCCAGCGTCGGTGAGCCGGTTGATCTCCGCGACGCACGCGTCGATGTCCCAGGTGTAGCCCGCGGTCATGGTCTGGACCGAAACCGGGGCGTCTCCACCGATCCGGACGATGCCCGTGCGGCTGTCGCCAACGGAGACCTGTCGCGTGAGTCGTCGCTTCTGCATGGGAGGGGGGAGTATATCGGGGACGGTCTTGCGGCAGTTGCGATCGCCGATCGACCGCCGGAACCGCGACCTGGCGCGTCTCCCCGGGGGGATCGACGGTGGTCGGCGCGTCCGGGAACCGCACGCCGCCCGCACAGCCCGCGCCGGCTTCCCGGGGTTCCGGTCGCCGGCCACGCGCGCCTGTCCTTCGATCGCCCCCCGGCCGATGACGACCCCATGCACCGCACGCGATCCGCTCGATGCTGTTCCTGCCGACCAGGCATGCCGGGGTTCCGCCGATGAGCGCCGATCGCTTCACCGATCTGGTTCGCATCACGAACGCCCAGCGGGAGGCCCTGCTCGACCGCCTCGACTACGGCAACCGGGAGGGGGGCGGCGGCAGCAATCGCCGCGGCGAACGCCGGATCGACTATCGCCGCGATCGGATTCCGATCGTGGTGGAACACCCGGCGGGAGGGGTGGTCCGACTGCTGGTGTGTGCGCGGAACCTCTCCGGCGGCGGAATGTCGTTCATCCACGGCGGGTTCGTCCACTGCGAGTCGAGCTGCAAGGTCGTGCTGTTCCGGAACGACGGTTCGCCGGTCGTCCTGACCGGCACCGTGCGGAGCTGCCGGAACCTCCAGGGACAGCTTCACGAGATCGGGGTGCGATTCGACCACCGGATCGACCTCGCGCAATTCGTCGCCAGCGACGACGCGGTCGCCGCGGGCGGGGGGGCGCGGTCGGCCTCCGACCTCTGCGGCGTGGTTCTCGCGGCCGGCTTCTCCGAGCTGGATCGCCGGCTCTTCGAGCACGTGGTCCGGACGACGTCGATCAAACTGCACTTCGTGGCGAACGCCGGCGAGGTCGCGTCGGTGATCGCCGACGGGTTCGTGGACATCGTGCTCCTGGACGTGGGAATCGGCGACGAGAAGGGATGGGCGGGCGTGAGGGCGATTCGCGACTCGGACTTCGAAGGACCGCTGGTTGCGGTGTCGTCGCGGCGCGACCACGATCGGCTCGCGGCCGCTCGGGCCGTGGGCGCGGACGAGGTGGTCGAGAAGCCTCTCGACCAGGCCGGCATCCTCGACCTCCTCATGCAGATGCACACGAGGGCGGGCGCGACCATCTGCTCCGGACCGCTCCTGAGCGGACTCGAGGATCGTCCCGACACGGTCGAGCTTCTGCAACACTACGTCGAGCAGGCACACGCTGCGGGCGAGACGCTCCTGAAGGGTCTGCACAGCCGCGACATGGAATCGGTGCGCGAGACGTGTCTGGCGATCAAGGGTTCGGCGGCGGGGTACGGGTTCCCCGCGCTCAGCACCGCGGCGGCGGCGGCGCTGGAACGGCTGGACGAGTGCGCCTCGGTTGCCGCGGCGGCGCCCGCGATTCGCCGGCTCCAGCTCATGTGCACCGCCGTCGCACTCCGCGGCGAGTCGTGTCCAACGCCCGCCTCGGGCGACGACCAGTCGAACGCGGCCTGACCGGCCCCCGCGGTCGTCAGCCGCCCGATGTCCCCGCTTCGGACGCTGAGCTCGCCGCCGGGCGCTCGCGGAAGGCCGCCACGAACAGCAACAGGATGGCCAAGGCCATGACCGCGGGCACAAGCCAGAAGGTCCGCCAGTCGGTGCTGCCGTCGGTCGTGACGCGGTTGAAGATCATGCCCGAGATCTGTGCGCCGAGCAGCATGCCAACGCCCTGCGTGATCAGGACCAGGAACCCCTGGGCCGAGGCGCGGAGGGCCTTCGGGGCCACGCGCTCGGTGTAGATGAAGCCCGTCACGAAGAAGAAGTCGTAGCAGATGCCGTGCAGCAGAATGCCGAGGAAGATCGGCATGGTGAGCTTGGGATCGCCGACCAGCCACGCCAGGGCCCCGGTCCACTCCGCCTGCGGCATGCCGGCGGCCCAGGTGAACAGGGCGTAGCGCACCACCCACGCGAGCATTCCCACGGCCAGCATCCACTTCACGCCGAGTCGCACGAAGAAGAACGGCATGACGAGCATGAAGAAGATCTCGCTCATCTGCCCGCGGGACATCACCGAGCCCACGCCCTCGACGCCTTGGGCGCCGACGAAGGTGCCGGCGAAGGCGTAGTACGCGGCCAGGGGAATGCACACGAGGAGCGACGCCGCGATGAACACGGCGAAGTCCGTGCGCTTCAGGAGCGCCAGCGCGTCGAGCCCGAGGGCATCGCGAACGGAGAACGGCTTCCCCTTGGCGGGTGGCGGGGTGTGGGGGAGTGTGAGCGAGTAGAGCCCGAGCAGGATGGCCGCGGCGCCCGCAAGCTGGTACTGCCCGAGCGGCATGTCGCCGAAGCCCGCGAACACGCGGTCGGCCTTGTCCACGCCGAGCTTGCTCACGGTGAGGCCCGCCACGATCCAGCCGATCGTTCCCCAGACGCGGACCAGCGGGAACTGCTTCTCCGGCGCCGTCATGGCGTGGAACGCCACGGTGTTCGTGAGCCCGAGCGTCGGCATGTAGCACAGCATGTGCAGGAGCAGCATGCCGATGAAGGGCCCTTCGCGCAGGAACGCGAACGCGCCGTCGGCGTCGACCCACTCCCACTTGTGCCTGGCCGCCATCGGGGCCAGGGCGATGAACACCCCGCCGAGGATCTGCATGGCGGCCAGCACGCGTTCGCTGGAAAAGAAGCGGTCCGCCACCATGCCCAGGAAGAAGGGCGAGAGGATCGCCGCGATCGGCCCGACCGTGTACGCCCAGTAGATGACCGACTCGAGCCCGTGCTCCTTCATGTAGGGTCCGGTGGTGACGTACCACGCCCCCCACACGAAGAACTGCAGGAACATCATCACCGACAGCCGGAAGCCCACGAGGGGGCTGGACGATTCGTTCATCGGGTGGGGCCCTCTGCGGGAGTCAGGGGGAGTGTACAGGGAGCGACGGGGGAGGCGTCAAGGCATCGAGGCATCAAGGCGTCAAGGCATCGAGGCATCCAGGCATCAAGGCATCGAGGGTGTCCGGATCGGTCACCGGCGCCCGGTCGGTCCGAACGCGGCAAGGGCGACCCGATCACTCGAGCGCATGCGCACACCGCTCAACCCTTGATGCCTGGATGCCTCGATGCCTTGAGCTCCCCGACCTCTGCTACGCCGACTTCGCCCGGACGGTCTCGGTGGCCGCCTCG
>JAGQOG010000005.1 GCA_020427695.1 Phycisphaerales bacterium | reverse complement strand
GTTGCTCTGCCGCAACTGCCGGGACTGCGCCTGCACCTCGAGCTGGTGCTCGGTGAGCAGTTCGTTCGCCATCGCCTGGATCTCAAGCAGGTCGACCTTGGGGCCCGTGTCGAGGTGAAAGAGGCGGCTGAGCTCCCGCGCGTTGTCCGAGATGCCCTCGAGCATGCTGATCGCCTCGTCGGCGGGAATCCTGAACCACTCCCGCGCCTGCTCGACATACCGGGCCGGAAGCGAGCTCTTCGCGCCCGCGTCCATCGCCTGCGTGGCCAGGTTCGCCAGCGCGACCAGGCGCACGAGCGTGCGGTGCTCGCCCTGGACCGACTTCGGCTGATGGTGATGGGCGATCGTCTCGATGAGCTGCGGCGGCAGCCGCCACTTGTCCGCCAGCGCCGATCCGGCGACCTGATGATCGAAGCCGTACGCCTCGCGCTCGAGCTCGACGGTGCGGTTGTGGTCGCGAGCGGAGGGCGCAATGGCGTCGGAGTACGCCTTGCCCATGGCCATGCGCATGGCGAGCATGCCGACATCCTGGAGGAGGGCGGCGATGAACGCCTCTTCGCTGTCGTAGGCGCGGGTGACGGTGGCGAACGTGCGGGCGCCGGTGGCACCGTAGATGCAGCGGCGCCAGAACGAAACGAAGTCGAAGTCCTCTGCCGTCTGCTGTCCCACCACGTCGATCAGGCTGAAGCCGAGCACGAGCGACTTCACCGTTTCGATGCCCAGGTACGCCATGGCCCGGCTGATCGTCGGGCACGGCTTCCTCAGCCCGTAGTAGCTCGAGTTGACGGTCTTGAGGATCTTCACCGCCAGCGCCTGGTCGTTCTGCACGACCTCGGCGATGCGACGCAGCGGGACGTTCTTGTCGCGCGTCAGCTCCAGGACCTCCATTGCCACGCCGGGCAGGGAGGGGAGCGTGGGGCACTTCAGGACGCGGTCGAGCGCTGCGTTGTTCATGGAATCGGGGGTGGCTCTGCGGCGGGAATCGAGTTCCGAATAACCGCGGCGGGTCAGGCGTTCGATCGCCCCAAGGTGGGCCGAGCACCGGGTCTCTCTTCTTCGTGCTCGCCATGACCGCACTTGAGCGGTCAATCGCTTTTGAACGACCCTCCGCCGTTACCGGGAGCGGCGGGGCCGCGGCTCGTCACCCGGCGCACCTCGATCGTGCCGACCTCCGTTTCGATCCAGGCCCGCTCCAACCGACCCGCGGGTCCGATCGCCAGTCGCCACGATCGGCCGTCGCCGGCCTCCAGCGCCCGCTTCACCAGCGCGGCTTCGCCGTTGAGGCACGCGCCCAGCGGTCCGGCGCTTCCCCGCGCCGCCAGTCGGATTGGTGCCAGCTCGATGGCCCCTTCGCCGTAGACGAGCTCGCGCCCCTCGAGCACCGAGCCGGCCTTCTCGGTGGCCGCCAACACGCGTTCGAGGTCCCTGGGCAGCGGCAGCGTATCGAGGAGCAGGAGTTCGCCGCCCGCGCCGGAGACGCGGTGCCGTTCGCGCGGACCGTCCTCGACCTCGAGTTCGACGACCAGATCGGGGCCCTCGCGCCGGATGTCCGCCACGAACGGCAACACCGGTGCATGGTGCCGAACCGTGGCCGACACGAGGGTGCCGTCCGCCGCGTGCGAGGCCGACACGCTGGTCTTCGACCACAATGGCGTCCAGATCTCGCGCCTGACCTCGGTGCGCACGCCGCCATCGGCCTCGCGCCGTGCGGCGGCGCGATGGGCGGAGAACGGCAGGCCATCGAGCGTCCAGATCCACGTGTCGTGTTGATCGGCGACCCATGGGGGAAGCGGATCCGCGTCCTCGAACGCGTGGCGAAAGAGACGCGCGGCCTCCTCGATCCGGGCGCGAACGACCTCGAGTTCGACGCGATAGAGCATTCGACCGTCGTGCACCACGGCAACCGGACGGCCGAGTGCCGAAGGATCGTCGAGAGGATTCGCGTCCAACAGCACCAGGTCGGCGACCCGGCCGGGCTCGATCGCGCCAACCCGGTCGCGAATCCCGAGCGCCGTGGCGGCCCGAGCAGTGGCCCCGAGCAGCGCATCCGCAACGGGAACGCCAGCCGCAACGAGGGCATCGATCTCCTCGACCACGCCGCGCCCGGCGGGCACGCCCACACGACCGAGTCCGCTGCCGACCAGTGTTCGGTCCGCGGGCCATCGCGCCGGAGCCGGCGGGACAGTCGGATCGCCATCGCGTGGCGGTCCCCAAGCGCTGACGCGAGCGACATCGACAAGATCCATCGCGGCCGGCGCCCGGTGGGCTGCGGCCTGGGCGGCGAGCATCGGCACGATCCACTCTTGACGCGCCGCTCCGCCCGCAGCGCCGCCGGAGCCGATCGGCAACACCGGCGTGGCGCCCAGACCGGGGGAAGCGATCGTGCCGCGGGCGCACTCGACGCAGCCGGACGAGGAGAGTGCGGCGGTCGTCACGCCGAACAACGGCATGAGGCGCCGTTCCGTCGCCGTGGCATCGCCCGCGGCGACGTCGATGAGACCGGGAATGAGCCATCGGCCCTCGGCCCGGAACAGCTCGTCGCCCGGTTGGAACGTGTAGTCGGCGGTCGGAAGCAGGCCGGTGATCCGGCCGTTCTCGATCAGCACCACCACGGGCGCGTCCGTCGGCGCGAAGGTGTCGTCGGGGCCCGGCAGCAAGGCGCGGGCATTCGCAACGACCGGGCGAGAGGCCGAAGCGGGATGCGCAGCGAACCAGAAAGCAAAAAGAAAAACGGCGGCCCCGCGCACCCGATGTC
>JAGQOG010000490.1 GCA_020427695.1 Phycisphaerales bacterium | reverse complement strand
GAACGCCTCGCGATGATCCGATCGATGACCGGCTTCGGCGCGGCGACCGCCGACGCCGACGGAACCCACTTCGCCGTCGAGCTGCGTTCGCTCAACAACAAGTACTTCAAGGCGGTCATCCGTCTGCCCGAGGAGCTCCAAGGGCTCGAGGCCGAGTTGGAGTCCGCGCTGTCGCACCGACTGACCCGCGGTTCCGTCGTGATGACGGTGCGCTGGTCGGATGCCTCGGCCGCCGCAGCAGCGCGGATCAACGTCGATGCGGTTCAGCGGTATCTCGAGCAGGTTCTGTCGATCCCGGGGCTGGAGCACAACGCGGCCCGGATCGACCTGGGAGCGCTCCTCGCCCTCCCCGGCGTCCTGGTCGCCGACACCGGCGAGAAGCTGTTGGAGCGGGCTCGTCCCGTTCTGCTTCGGCTGGCCGACGAGGCGAGCGATCGCCTGGTGGCGATGCGGATCCGCGAAGGCGAGAGCCTGCACGAGGAACTCCATCGACATCGGTTGTTCATCGGGGAGCGCCTGGAGGCGGTGGCCGGCCGCGCGCCGCAAGTGGTCGAGCAGTACCAGGAGCGCCTGCAGCAGCGCGTCAACGCCCTGCTCGCCGAGGTTGGGAGTGTCGTGCGGGAGGAGGATCTGATCCGCGAGGTGGCGATCTATGCCGAGCGATCGGACATTGCCGAGGAGATCTCCCGTCTGCAAGGACACCTCGATCAGTTCCAGGAGATCATCGACTCCGCCGCGGACGAGCCCGCCGGTCGAACGCTCGACTTCCTCTCCCAGGAGATGCTCCGCGAGGCGAACACCATTGCCAGCAAGTCGTCCGACTCCGAGATCAGCCGCCGGATCGTCGAGATCAAGGGCGCGATCGACCGGATCAAGGAGCAGGCGCAGAACGTGGAGTGAGGGGGGGCGGGGCGCTCTGGCGCCGAGGCATCAAGGGATCGAGGGTTCCGCGCTGGGTGCCACGGCCATCTTGGCCGTGCGACGAGGCGCTGCACGTTCGCCTCGGCGATCCCGGCTCCGGCGCCCCCGAACGGATGCCCCCAAGGCGTCCAATGCCTCGGAACCCCTGATGCCTCGATGCCTCGATCCCTTGGTGCCTCCGTCTTCATAAGATGCTCCCCGTGTCCACCCGGCCGAGCGATTCCGGCTCCAGCGAGTCCTGGCCGCCGCAGCTTCACGACGAGTTCAAGGACGCCCAGGATCCGGCCGGGCTCATTGGCGTGCGCGAGCGGTTCAGCCTCGCCGAATCGGTGCGAGTGCTGAGCTACTACGAACTCGGCACCATCGCCCGCGTGCGCGAGTTCCGCCGTGGATCGCGGCGATCGCCCAAGCTCCGCATCGACTGCGAGAAGGGCAACTTCCTGCTGAAGCGACGCGCTCCGGGCCGGGACGACCGCGGCCGGATCCGATTCGTGCACGCGCTGCTGACGGCGCTGGCGGAGCAGGGCTTCCCGCTCGCCCGGCTCGTTCCCGCGCGGCAGGGCGAGACCATGGTGGAGCTCGACGACCGTTGCTACGAGCTCTTCGAGTTCATCGAGTCGTCGGGCTTTCCGGCCACCGCCGAGGCAGCCCTCGAGGCCGGCCGGTGCCTGGCGCGCCTCCACGGCCTCTCCGGCCGCATCAACGTCGAGCCATCGGGCCCGTTCGGTTCCTTCCACTCCGCCGCGGCCGTCGACCAGGCCCTGGCCCAGATCCCCGCGGCGATCGAGGCCGTCGAGGACGGTGCCGACCGGGCCGATCTCGATCGCACGTGCAAGCTGCTGCGCCGCGGCTACCGCGAGGCTGCACGTCGGGCGGAGCAGGTGGGTCTCTCCTCGATGTCCGCGGTCATCAACCACGGCGATTGGCATCCGGGGAACCTCCTCTACCGGGGCTCGGAGGTGATCGCGGTGATCGACTTCGACTCCGCACGTTCGGAACCGCGCATCTTCGACCTCGCCAACGGTCTCCTCCAGTTCACCATGCTGATGGGTGAACCCACGGATCCGACCGGCTGGCCCGAGGGTTTCGACGGCTCCCGGATCGAGGCGTTCCTGCGGGGATACGATGGGGTTGCCGATGCGGCGGGACGGCCGCTCGGCCGGGCGGAGCTCGCGTCGTTGCCGTGGCTGATGATCGAGGCGCTGCTGGTGGAGAGCGCCATACCGATCGCGGCGACCGGAACGTTCGCGAACATCCGCGGATCGTTGTTTCTCCAGATGGTCGAGCGCAAGATCGACTGGATCTGGCGTCGCTCGACCCGGCTGAGGCGATTGCTGGGATGAGATCTGCCACGCTCACGAGCTTCCTGCCTGCCGTCGCCGCGTCGTTGCTCGTGGCCTCCTCGGCCACGGCCCAAACGCTCTTCGATCCGCCGAGCACGCCGGAGCTGCGCGGGGCGGACGAGCTCGACCCCCGCATTGTCGAGCTGGTGGCCCAGCTTGGCGATCCCACGTGGAGTCGACGGGAGCGCGCCGAGGCGACGCTGCTCGAGCTGCGCGTGCCCGTCGAGCAGTTGGTCGGCGCCCTGGAGCAGTCGTCGCTGGATGTGGAACAGCGGCATCGTCTGCTGGCGATCGTGCGCGACCGGATCCTCTCCATGCCCCGCGGGGCGTTGGGCATCCGCATGGAGCCTCGCTTGGGCGAGTTCGGCGGCGTGGTGATCGTGTCCATTCTCCCGGGCATGCCCGCGGAGGGGCAGCTCGCAGTGGGCGACCGCATCGTCGAGATCGACGGCCAACCCATCGTCGACAGCAGCACGCTGATCCAGATCGTGCAGATGAAGGCGCCGGGAGACACGGTGGCGATGGCGATCGGGCGTCCCCGCAAGGGACCCGACGGGCGCGAACTCCGCGACCAGATGGGGCAGCCGGTGTTCGACGAGATCCGGCTCGACCTCGAGTTGGGTTCGGTCGAGGACCTCACCCGCTTCGACGACGGTCGCACCTCTCCGCTCACCGATCCCGTCACTCGCCTCCGTGCCGAGCAGGCACGGGAGGCGGGACTGCGGTTCGCGCCGCGGCGCATGGCGGTGCCGATCGAGGGACGGAATCTCGCCGCCTCGACCGATGCCCTCGACGTGGATGCCCATTCCGCGGTGGCCACGCTGCTGACCTACCGACGGCTGCTCGCGGAGGGTGCGATGCGGGTGAGTCCCGAGTTGCGCTCGATGTGGCGAGCCACGCTCCAGCAGCTCCAGGAGCAGGCCGAGGATCCCGGCCTGCCCGGGGAGATGCGGGACTACCTTCGGGCCGTCGCGAAGCGATACAAGGAGCTGGTTCCCGAATAAGCCGCACGACCGTCCAACGCGGCGCGAGCGACGGACGGGTCCGGATGCCGGATGCCCCGGTTGCCATCGAACCGAGTTCGGGACACGATGACCTCCACCGTACAACGATTCGAAGGAGCCTCCCCATGGACGAGCCCCAGCACTTTGCCGCCACGCCCGCCACGAAGCCGCCCGACGCCGATCGCCGTGAACAGCCGTCCTGGCCCATGGGATTCGGGGTGTTCTCGATGGTCTACTCCGGCCTTGGCATGCTGCTCGCCGCCTTGGGGATCGTGTTCAGCTTCTTCACCGAGAATCTCATGAAGCTGGCCGAGATGGACGTGGCCATGCCCACGGTGCTGCGCGCGGCCGCCGTGATCAGCGGAGGACTGAGCATCCTTCTGGGCGTCGTGCTCTTCGCGGCTGGCATCGGCCTGGCCCGTCGTCGGCCATGGGGCGTCTCGGCGGCGAAGTTCTGGGTGGTGGCCCGCATTCTGCTGGCGGTCGCGGCACTCGCGTCGACCCCCATCACGGCGAAGGCGAACGCCGACTTTCAGCAGCAGGTCCAGGACGAGCAGGAGCGGATTGCCGCTCAGCGCGGCCGGCCGGCACCGCCGAACCTGGGCGGCGACGAGGCCGGTCGCGTGCGCATGACCTACATCATGGCCGCGGTCGGCGCGGCGCTGATCTGCGTGTACCCGTTCGTCCTGGGCGGTTGGCTCTCGCGCCGTCCGATCCGCGAGCAGATCGAATCGTGGTCGGCCTGATCCGCGTCGCATGCGTTCGAGAGAGCGGATGGCGCGCCGGGCCTCCGCACCGAACGCGTTTCATCCCACCTCGCGGCGCTCGAAGAGCGCCACGGCGGCGGCCAGCGCCACCACCACGTAGACCAGGCCATAGGGCACGATCTCGGCAATGTAGGAGAGCGGGATCGGTCGCCGCTGCGTGAGGGCGTCCGAGAGCCAGAACACCTGGAAGTTCGGCACGACGGCGTAGCCGATCTTGGAGAACCACAGCAGCACATGGTCGGCGTCGAAGGTGGCGGGCGACGCCTGCGTGCGATCGAAGAGATCGGAGAGGCGAGCGATCGTTCGTCCGAACAGCCAATCGGACAGCATGCCCGCCATGAACAGCCCAAGGGTGATCGCCAGCGTAAGCACCTGGCCGAGCCGCGTGGACGCCGCCACCGCCACCGCCGTGAGGACCATCACGCCCAGTGTCATTGCGAGCACCGCCAGCCAGAGGTCGAGGCGGAACGACGTCGCGATGGGCGTAGGCGAGAAGTCGTGCTTGAAGAAGAGCGACAGGAGGTAGGCCACGGCCAGGAGTGGCGTGGTCGCGAGCAGCACGGCGCTCGGAAACGAGCGGCCGTAGAAGTAGTTGGTCCAAACGGCCACGCCCACCCCGGCGGCCAGCCCGCCGAGGCCGAACGCCAGGACTGGCTTGTGGTACGGCGACGCGAGGGTGGGGAGGGTGCCGTGCCGCTCGACGAGCATGAAGACGAACGACAGGCACAGGATGGTGAGCAGCAGCGCCCCGGCGACGCCGAGGTACTTCCCCAGCACGAACACGATCCGGCTGACGGGCTTGGACACCACGGTCAGCACCGTCCGGTTCTCGATCTCCCGGTTGAGGACGTTGGTGGCAAGAAACGCCGAGAGGATGATCGAGACGATGAAGACCGTGGACAGCGCGATGTCGATGTACATCCGCTGGTCGTCCTCCATGGTGAACGCCGCGAATGGATTGCTGAGGACGATCAGGAGCGTCGCCACCACGATCATCACCAGCACCACCGGCTGGCGGATGCTCTCGGAGAAGGTGTTCCAGGCGATCGCGAGGGTCTGGCCGAACATGATTGGTCGTCCGGGGGGATTCGTCTGGGTCGGGGGTGCGGTTCGCTCGTCGGAGTGCCGGTCCGGTGCGAGGGTGGTTGTCGCCCGGGCGATCGGAACCCGCCTCGGGACCACCGTCGGCGGGGCGAGCGGCTCGCGTGGCCGACGCTCGGCCCGGGTGCCCCGAGCAGGGGTCCGACACTCTAACCGTTTAGTCTGTAAATTGTTCGTCCGGCTCGAACCAGTTCGGCCGGTCGCCGGTACGGCGTAGCGGCCTGGTCCGTTCGGTCCCGCGGATCCGCGTTTGCGACGGGTGCGAACGTCATCTCTTCCCGCGGGCGGGTGACGGGCCGGCGTTGGGCTCGAGCCGAACGGCACCACGGCGGATTCCCGCACGAGGCATGCATCCGATGCGCAACGACCAATTCGCCTTCCAGCAGGCCACCCGGGTGGCCGCACTGGGCGTTCTTCTCCAGGCGGCCGTCGGACTGACGCTGCTGGTGTTCGGCCTGAACGCCGGGGACACGACGTTCGTCTTCGCGTCGTACTACGTCTTCACCGGCATCGCGGTCTGGGGCAGCCTGGTCGTGGTGTTCCATCAGCATCGACTCGAGCGGCTGGAGTCGCTGGAGGCGGACGAACTGGCGGCCCAGCGCGAGGCCAGCGGCTCGGTCTTTGAGCGGTCGAACAGCGAATTCAACGTGGCCGCCCGCCGGCTTCAGTTGATGTACGTGTGGTTCCTGCCCGTCGTCAGTTGCGGCGTCGCCGCCCTGCTGGCCGGACTCGGGTGGTGGATCATGAACTGGTTCGGACGGCTGGGCGATGCCACCGAGAACGTCGGGCCGTTCCTGGTGACGGAAAGCCTCGGCTGGGCGTTGGCGCTGGCCTTGGCCTTGGCGCTGCTCTCGTTCATCTTCTCCCGGTTCGTCGCCGGCATGGCCCAGCAGCCGGTGTGGCAGAACCTCCGCGGCGGCGCCGGATTCATGGTCGGAAACGCCCTCGTGCTCCTGGCGGTGGCCGCCGGCATGGGCTTCCAGTTCGCGAAGAAGACCAGCGTGATCGAGTCCGTGGCCTACGGCATCTCGATCTTCATGCTGGCTCTCGCGGCCGAGATCGTTCTGAACTTCATCCTCAACCTCTACCGGCCGCGCCGGCCGGGGGAGTATCCGCGCCCGGCCTTCGACAGCCGGCTGTTGAGCCTGCTCGCCGCACCGGACTCGCTGGTCCGCTCGATCAACGAAGCGGTCAACTACCAGTTCGGATTCGACATCACGAGTTCGTGGGGCTACCAGCTTCTGCTTCGGAGCACCTCTTGGCTGGTCGGCTTCGGCCTGGCCACGATGGTCCTCATGAGCATGATGGTGGTGGTGGACGCCGACCAGCGTGCCATCCGCCTTCGCTTTGGACAGCTCGTCGGCGGAGTGCAGGAGCCCGGACTCCTGTTCAAGCTCCCGTGGCCGATCGAGACCGCGGAGATCTACACGGTCGGTCGGCTGCACACGCTGTCGCTCTCGGTGAATCCCGCCGCACGCACGACGCCCAACGCGGCGCGGGTCAACTTCTGGGCGGCCGAGGATCCCAACCAGGGCGATCGGCGGCTGTTCCTCGCGGGAGCGTCGCGCCTGGGCGCTGCGGGATCGATCTCGCCGGACGCGACCCCGGAGTCGGCCGACCAGCGGGTGGGCGAACGCTTCTCGCTGGTCGATGCCGACATCGACCTGCACTACCGCGTGCGTCCGGCGGAGCTCATGCAGCACTTGGAGTTCGCCAGCGGTGCGACGACCCGTCGGGCGCCGCAGCCGTTGCGCGAGCGCATCATGCGGGTCGTCGCCCTCCAGGAGGTCTCCGACTACCTCTCCACGCTGCCGCTGGAGGACGTGCTCTCGCCGGGTCGGTCGGGCATCCTGGAAGACCTGCGCGAGCGCATCCAGCAGACCTTCGACGCTCCGGAGCACCGCTTCGGCGTCGACGTGGTATCGCTCACGGTGCCGCTCCTTCGGCCGCCGCAGGGCGAAAGCACGGCCGCGTCGTTCGAGGAGTTTTCGATCAGCGTCCAGGCCCGCCAGCAGACGGTGAACGCCGCGCTTCAGAACGCCCAGGTGACCATGGCGGCCCTGGTGTCGAACGACGAGGTCGCGACCTCCATCGTCGCCGCCATCGCGCAGGCCGAGTCGGCGGCGCAGGCGGGAAACCAGGCGGAGGCGGAGCGCCTGCGGGCGGAGGCCGCCCAGCTCATCGTCGCGCAACGGGCCCGGGCCGCCGTCGTGATCGAGTCGGCGGAAGCGCAGCGGTGGCGCACGCAGATGGAGGCGGCGGGCGAGGCCAGCCGCCTGTTGGGCGATCTGCCCATGTTCGAGGCGGCGCCGGAGCTCTACCGCCAGCGGCAGATCATGGCCGTCCTGGCGCAGACGCTGCCGCGCGTGCGGGTGAAGTACATCCTCGCCACGCAGCCCCAGCGCATGAACTTCGACGTGAAGATGCAGGAGGCGGAGGCGGGCCTCAACTTCCTCGACGCGATCGAGAAGCCCGAATCGAACGACAACGAACCCCGCGTGAAGACGAGCGGCTGACCTGGAAGGAACGACATGAGCAAGACCGTACCCGTGATCGTCGGCGTCCTGCTGGTGGTGGTGCTGGTGCTCTTCAACACCACCTACTCCGTGTCCTTCCACGAGGTCGCGATCAAGACCCGCTTCGGCCGCGCCGAAGGCGTGGAGCGCAATCCCGGCCTGCACTTCAAGGCGCCCTTCTTCATCGACCGGGTGTCGAAGTTCGACAAGCGCCTGCAGCTCGTGGATTCGCCGCTGGAGACCGTCCAGACGCAGGACGGACAGCAGGTTCTCGTGCAGTCGTTCCTTCTCTGGCGCATCGCCGAGGACGACGAGGGCGTGAAGCTGTTCGTCAAGTCCTTCGGCTCCGTGGACGACGCGTCGAAGGCCCTGGAGGCGCAGCTCCTGAGCGCCGTGCGGGTCGTCGGCAGCTTCCGATTCGACGAGCTGATCGGCGTCGGGAACCGTCTGGCCGAGGCCGAGGCGAGCATCATGGCGGAGCTCCAGAAGGGCCTCCCCGGCGGCGTGATGGCCAGCTCGGTCGGCATCGCCCAGATCGTGCTGCCGCCGAAGACGACGACCGCGGTCCTCCGCCGCATGCAGGCCACGCAGGAGCGCCTGGCCGAGACGGAGCGCTACCGCGGGAACGCCGAGGCCGATGCGATCCGGTCCGAGGCGGCGACCAAGGCCGACAAGATCCGCGCGTTCGCCGAGGCGCGGGCGAAGCAGATCGAGGCGGAGGGCAACCAGGCCGCGAAGCGGTACTTCGAGCAGATGCGGCAGAGCGAGGACCTCGCGATCTTCCTTTCCTGGCTCGACACGCTGAAGCGTTCGTTGACGGGCTACACCACGTTCGTGGTGGACACCACGCGTCCGCCGTTCCACCTCATGGATCTCGGCACACCGACCGGGCCGGGCGGAATCCCGGTTCCATCAAGCGGGTACGCCTATCCCAAGGGCGGGCCGGAGGACGGGAAGGCCCCGGCAGCGGGCTCCGGCCCCGCGGCCAATCCGCCCGCAGGAAAGGGGTCCTGATCCCATGACCAGCGGACCCCACCAGCCCGATGCGTTGCCGCCGGACGACGGCGTCGAACCGGCCCCGATGGATGT
>JAGQOG010000489.1 GCA_020427695.1 Phycisphaerales bacterium | reverse complement strand
CGGACGCTCGCATGCGCATCCTCCAGTACTTCTCACGACTGAGGGCCAGGGACGGCGGCACGCCGCGAGCGGTGTTGGACCTCTCTCATGTGCTCGCCCGCCGGGGGCACGAGGTCGTTCTGCTGACGGCCGGCGGCGATGCGGTTCCCGCCGATCGACTCCAGCCGGAGTCGGGGCTTCCGACCGTGGTCCTGCTTCCCTCCGCATTCGGGGCCTGGGCTCGGGTGAGCGGACGGCTGGATCGCACGGATGCCGAGAAGGTGCGCGAATGGATCGCATGGGCGGATGCCGTTCACCTGCACGTGCCGTGGGACCAGGTCGGGGTGCGCATCGGCAGAACAGCTCGAGCCTGCGGTCGGCGCTACCTGCTGACGGCGCACGGCATGCTCGACGACGAGACCATGGGCGACCGCAGCCTGAAGAACCTCAAGAAGCGACTCTTCCTGATGGTCTCGGCGCGGCGGTTTCTTGAAGAAGCCGAGGCGGTGCAATGCACCTCGAGCGTCGAAGCGGAGCAGTCGATTCGGTGGTTTCCGCGCGGTCGCACGGTGGTGCTGCCGCTCCTGTGCGATCTCTCGCCCTACGAGCGGCAGCCGGAGGAGCGTGGCCACCGCGCGTTCGAAGGTGCCGATCCGAAGGTGCTGTTCCTCGGTCGCCTGCACCCGATCAAGGGCCTCGAGCGCCTGATCGACGCGGCGCCGATCCTGCGCCAGCGCCACCCGCGCGTGCGAGTCGTGCTCGCGGGAACCGGCGAGCCGGGCTACGAGCGGAGCCTGCGCGAGCGCATCGCGGCGACCGGTGCCGCGGACCTCGTGGTGCCGATCGGTCATGTCGCGGGCGCCGACAAGCTGGCGCTGTTACGGGCGGCGGACGCCGTCGTGCTGCCCAGTCGGCACGAGAACTTCGGCCTCTCGCTCATCGAAGCGCTCGCCTCCGGCACGCCGGTGGTCGCGACCCGCGGCGTGAACATCTGGCGCGAGCTCGAGGCCTCGGGCGGGGCGGTCATCGCTCCCGGCACGGCGGAGGGGATCGCGGAGGCCATCGCTCGCGTCGTTTCCGCTCCGGCGTCGCGGGAGGAGATGGGGAAGCACGGACGGGCATGGGCCTTCGCCGAGCTCGACGCGGCGCGGGTGGCGGCCCGGTACGAGTCCCTCTACGAGGAGCTCCGGTCGCCCCGCCCCGCCGACGCGTGAGCGCTACGGGGCCAGGGTCAGCCGAAGTCCTTCCGCGAAGCCGACGATCGGGCTGTAGCCGATGAGCGCCGCCGCGGCATCGATGGAAGCGCGGCTGTGCGTCACGTCGCCCGCCCGGGCGGGCGCGTGCTCCGCCTCCGCCGGCGCGCCGAGGATTCGGGCCATCTGCTCAAGCAGTTCGAGCAGGCTGGCGCTTCCGCCGCAGGCGATGTTCACGCACTGGCCGGCCAAGGGCCGATCCACCGCGCCCGCGAGCATGTTCGCCCACACCACGTTCGCGATGAAGGTGAAGTCGCGGGTCTGCCGACCATCGCCGAAGATCACGGGCTTCCGACCGGCCCGGAGCGCGTCGGCGAACTTGGGAATGACGGCGGCGTACGGCGAGTCGGCCCGCTGCCGAGGACCGAAGATGTTGAAGTAGCGCAGCGCCACGGAGGAGAGTCCGTAGCAGTTGGCGTAGGCACGGAGGAAGTGTTCTCCCGCCAGCTTGGAGACGGCGTAGGGGGAGAGGGGGTCGGGAACCATCGACTCGACCTTGGGCGACACGGGCTGGTCGCCGTAGGCGCTGCTGCTGGCGGCGTAGACGACGCGTCGCACTCCGGCCCGGCGGCACGCTTCGAGCACCCGCACCGTGCCCTCCGTGTTGACCTGCTGGTAGACCAGCGGCCGTTCGAGGCTCGCGGGCACGGAGCCCAGCGCTGCCTCGTGGTAGACGACCTCGGCGCCTTCGAGTGCCGTTGCCAGCGCGGCGTCGTCGAGGATCGATCCGCGCCCGAAGCGGATCCGGTCGCGCACGGTGGCGAGGTTCGACTCGAACCCGTTCGAGAGGTCGTCGATCACCGCCACGTCGGCCCCCGCGCCGACCAGGGCCTCGACGAGGTGGGAACCGATGAAGCCGGCGCCGCCGGTCACACACACGCGCCGCCCTTGGAAGGGGGTGGCACCGGCTGGAAGGGTGGGGTAGCTCGTCAGCATTGGACTCGTGGAGGTGGGAGGGGTGGTTCGGGCAGGTGCTGGCGTGCGACTCGGGTCCTCGGCGAGGTCCCGCCTCGACTCGGCAGCGAGGCGGTTGACCCCGTCGGCGAACGGCCAGACCGGCGGTCCGGTGAACCGCTCGCGGGCCTGCGCCGTAGGAGGTGGCGGAATCGGGCGGCGGAGGTCCGACAATCCGGCGTCGCTCCGAGGAATTCGGCCGAATATGGCCGATAGACTAGTCGATTTGGCTCGGGGCGGCTCCGCGCACGCCGAGTCCTCGATCCACGACGTCCGCTCCCGATCCTGGCATGTTCACCGTCCTCGTTGCGATCTGCCTGGCCATTGGCGTGTGCTGCCTGATCTGGCGGCCGCAGTATGCCATTGTTGCCGTGATCGTGATGTTCCCGCTCGAGCAGCTCCTGCAGAGCTACTTCCTGGTCTTTCTGTCCCACCAGATGCTGGTGAACGTCCTGGTCGGACTCACCGCAGCGCTTGGTGTGGCGTGGCGGATCACGCGCAAGGAGCGGGTCGGGATCGGATACATGTCCAACCTGACCGTCCCGATGATCTGGTCGCTGTATGCGCTGACTTGGCTCGGGATCTTCTGGTCCCCGGCGGGCGACCAGGCCCTGCACAGCATGCTGCCGGGGCTCCCCGTCTATGTCCTGATCCTGGTGCTCCTGCCTTTGCTCGTCTTCGATCTCGAGTCGTTCCAGCGCGTGGAGTTCGGGATCATGCTGGTCGGGATCGCGATCGCCGCGCTCGTGCTGCTCAATCCCGCGGCGAGCTTCTACGGAAGCCGGCTGTTCATCTCGCTGGGCGTCTACTCCGGCGGGGAGCGTGCCAACACCCTCGCCCTCGCCGACATGGGGGGCGCGATCGCCGTGGTGGGCATGCTCTTCGTTCCGCGCCGCGCCGGCCTGCTTGTGCTCGGCGTGCGGGTGGCGACCATCGTGCTCGGGCTCGGTCTCGCCCTTGCCAGCGGCTCGCGCGGGCAGGTCCTGGCGATGCTGGTGGTCGGCGTTCTCTTCTTCCCCGTCGCCCGGCAGGTGAAGGACACCAAGCAGTTCCTGGTGATGGCGATCGGCCTGGCCTTCGGCTACCTGGTGATCCAGTTCACGCTGGACCAGTTCATCGGCGACGTGAACCGGAATCGATGGGATGCCGGGTCGCTCTCCTCCGGCGTCGATGGACGACTGGACATGACCCTGATCCTTCTCGGCGCGTGGATTGCGAGTCCGGTTGCGTGGGTGATCGGCCTCGGCACCAGCGCGTTCTCGACGCTGCACAGCGACTCGTACGTCCACAACATGGCTTCCGAGGTCCTCGGCGAACACGGCCTGATCGGCGCCGCGCTCCTCGCCGTGGCGCTCCTCGACACGTTCCGTTCCAGCCGCTATCTCATCGGACGGTATCGCGACGATCCGGCGCTGCGGTCGGCGGCGGCGACGTTGGCGGCACTGTGCGCGTACTACCTGCTCGTCGCCCTCAAACAGGGCTCCTACATCAGCTCGCCGCAGGTCTTCATGTTCTGGTTCATCGTGGCGAAGATCGCCGCGACGGAGCGGATTCTGGACGCCAACGAGGCCGAGCAGGAGTGGGACGAGGCCGACTGGGACGAGTACGGCGAGGAGGCCGTCCCGGAGCTCCTTCCCGCCGCGCCGGAAGGAACACCCGTCGACGCGATCGTCCGCTCCTCCGCCAGTGCCTCCTGAGATGGCACGCTGGCCGCCAGCGCGGCGGCCGCCCCCGAAGGCCCTGTGGAACAGAGCCGCTCTACGGCGTCAGACGCCAGTTGACCGAATCGGCGAACGCCGACCAGCGCCGCATGTCGATCGAGATGTCCT
>JAGQOG010000488.1 GCA_020427695.1 Phycisphaerales bacterium | reverse complement strand
TGCGTCGTGCACTACTACCGCAACGCGATGTCGATCGTGGGTTGTGTCCGTCAAGTTGCGCACATTCGTCGAGGCGATCTCCTCGGGAAGGTGATCACGCTGGGGAAGCGGAGGCCCGGAGGGCCGGAGCTTCCCCAGCGTCGCGCCGCGGCTACGCCACCGCGGACGCCAGCTCGGTCTCTCGGGCCAGGTCGAGCTCCCTGAGCCGGCCCATGTCCATGTAGCGTCGCAGGCCCCAGCGCGTGCCGGCGACGTGTCTCAGCCTCGCTGCGACCAGCATGAGGGCGGATTGCCCGTCCGGGAAGGCGCCGACCACCCTGGTCCGGCGGCGAATCTCCCGGTTCAGCCGCTCCATCGGATTGTTCGTGCGGAGTCCCCGCCAGTGCTCCCGGGGAAAGCTCATGTACGCCAGCGTCTCGTCGATCGACTCGCGCACCAGCTCCGCCACCTTGGGAAGCCGCATGGCCTCGAGCTTCTCCGCCACGCTGCCGGCCTTCTCCCTTGCGCTGGCGCCGTCCTCCTGGGCGTGAATGGCCTTCAGCATCGCGACCACCTCCCGTACTCGAGTCTTCGGCACGATCGACATCGCGTTGCGGTAGTAGTGCACGACGCACCGCTGCCACAGCGCCTCCGGATAGAACTCCCCCAGCGACTCGACCAATCCCAGGCACTTGTCGCTCACGAAGAGCCGGACTCCGCGGAGGACACGCTCCTTCAGGTATCGCAGGAAGGCCCTCCAGCTCTCCCCGTCCTCCTTCGCGCCCTCGCAGACGCCAAGGACCTCGCGGAACCCCTCCTGGTCGACGCCGATGGCCACCAGCACCGCCACGTTTCGCACCTCGCCGCCCCAACTCCGCTTCAGCCAGATGCCATCCAGGTACACGTACGCGTGCTCGCCGGCGATCCGCCGATTCCGCCAGGACTCGATCTGACCGTACACCTTCTGCGCCAGTCCGCTCACCGTGCTCGCGCTCACCCGGCTCCCCCAGAGTGCCTCGGTGATGTCCTCGACGCGGCGCATGCTCACACCCGCCAAGTACATCTCCACCAAGGCCTCCTCCACCGAGCTCTCACGACGTCGGTAACGCTCGATGATGGCCGTCTCCAGCGGCAGCTTCCGCAAACGGGGCACCTTCAGGCTCACGTCCCCGGCCTTGGTCGCCAGCTTCCGCACGTAGCTCCCGGCACGAGTATCGACCCGGTCCGCTGTCCGCTCGTACCGGCCTGCCCCACAGATACGATCCGCCTCCGCCTCCAGCATCGAGTTCAATGTCTCCTCGACCGTCGACCGCACGACCTCGCTCACGTGCGATCGCACCCGGTCCACGTCCACCGTCACCGCACCGCTCAGGCCATCCACCGCGACATCCGCCGCTCCATGCGATACGCTGTCCATGCAGCTCTCCTTCTGGAAGTGGTTTCCACACATCACCACCTTCCGTCGGGAGGGCTGCCTTTTCAAATCTGCGCAACAATCGGGACGTTACCCTCTACATCTGCAGCAGGGGCGAAGTCGTCGCGGCGCGCGCCAGAGATCGGGGAGATGGCGTGCCGCGAGCGTCTGGGCGGCGTGCTGAAGCACTACGTTCGGCGCGCCGCGTAGCGACGGATCGAGGGTCAGACAGGCGCTTTGCGGCCGGAATCCCGCGAATCGACCGAGCGCGGATGTTTGACCCCGACGAGGTTGCAGCGCTACTCCCGCTCGTGGGGTTCGGGCTACTGAGGGGGACCGTCCACAGATGCCAGATTGAGCACCCCCTTGTGCGCCTCAAGCCACGTCGGCCACAATTCGGCCTCGTGGCCGAATGCTCCTGGCATGGAGTCGAGCAATTCGGGACTGTGCTCTCGCAAGTAGAGGGACGCCAAAGTATGGATGAATGCTGATCGGGAGTTGGTCACCATGTAGTCCCGCACCCACTCGGTTTCGTATCGCTCCGCCAATCTGCGCCAAAGAAGGTCGAGCTCTTCTGGCCGAAGGTCCATCGGAAGCGCGGCGTCCGGATCGTCGCCCTCGATTACCGCAAGCGCACCTGCCTGTTTCGCCAGTTCGGGTAGCGCGAGAGGGCCTTTGGTCAGCAACACATCTACTTGATGGTTCGCCCAAACAGCGGTTGGGGACACCTGCGATTCCACCACTAGGCCGCTCGCGCTATGGCGTTCAGCGGACTGGCCGCAACCGCCGAGAATCGGCGCGCAAAGGACCACTGAGGCCGCGATCGATCGTCGTTGACGACAGGTCATTGCTTGCGCTTCTGCCTTTCGTCGTTGCGGGCCTTCTTTGCCTTGTCGAAGCAGTCCTTTCGGTCTGGCCCGCCGGGATACGCCTGCTCATGGCACTTCGGCTTCCCCTTCAGGCACTTTTCGCACTCACGAATAGGGTCTGAGTACTCGCCATAAGGCGCATCCTTTGGACCGTACCTCTTCAGAGCTTCCTTGAAGTCTCCCCCCGTTTGCTTGGCAAGGAGAATCGCGAGATACGTCGCTGTGTTAGCGATTTGATCGCAGATTTGCTGACTGAATCCAGGCTTGCCTGTCTGACTTGCCCAACATGTGCCCGCGGGCCGCTTGAGAACGCGATCGACCTCGTCACAGGCGACTTTAGTCATCTGTCCCAAGCCAACTGCCGGAACATCGCTCCGCGCGTCGGGGTCGAAGTCGCTCTCCATGGCGAAGAGGCACATGAGAAGTTCCTTCGAGATTGTGTCGCGGGCGTCGTTGATCGACTGATCGATCTGATCGACCAGTTTCCGATTCTTTCCTTCGCCCTCGTAGACCTTGATGCGCCTCGACATGTCGGGAATGCACCCTTCAATCGAGTGCCAGATGTCCTCGAATCGCCGAGACGGATCTCCAACCTTCTGGGTGATGCCCACGCCCTCAGCCTGAAGGCCATGGGGGTCGACGTGGCTCAATGGATTCGATGCGACGTATTGGTACGAGTTCATCCCGTCGGCATATCGAATCGGATCTCGTTCAAGCCACCTCCCTGGCACCGGGTCATAGTGCGCCGATGCGATCGGCGTGAAACCCAGTGCGGCGAGGGCGACGAAGAGGACTGTGAGGATGTTGGATCGAGTCATGGTGCTCTCCTTCGAGCGAGTTCCGTGATCGTTCACTTCGGCATGCCGGGAATCTGTGGCGCGATCGGGCCGCCAGTAGGGGGGCGCGGCATCGCGGGGTTCACGGCGGGCTGAATGCGCCCGCGCTCGATCGCCTCGCGTGCAATCTCAGTTGCTTGGCGACGCTTCTCGGCCGTCCATTCCGCCGACGAGTCGCGCTTCGCGTTCGCCGCGACCGCTTGCGGATCGGACGACGCTCGCGCGATCGCCTCGCCTCGCACGACGTTCACGAGATAGGCAAGCGCCTCAGGCGACTTCGGCGCGAGCTGGTGCGCCATGGCGTAGGCGACCTGAGCTTCGGCTGTGCGACCGGTGTCCTCGAGGCAGTGCCCGCGCTGCATGAGGAACACCGCGAGCTCCTCGGCAGGGGTCAGCGACCGACGGAACCAATCGTTGGCGCGTTCGGCATCAGTCAGCTTGTTGGGCCAATCGGCGTAGTGCTGGTCGTCCGGCGTGTTGAGCCCGCGGTTCGTTCCCTCGACGTTGAATCGTCCACGGAGAGCCGGGTTCACATGCTCCGCGCCATCCCACCGCGCGAAGACGTGGCCCTTCGTGAGTGCGAGCCTCATCGGATAGCCGAGGCGGCGTCCGATGGCGACATACAGCACCGGCATCGAGACGCACGTGCCGCCGTTCGCGTCACCGATCATGCCGTGGAGAAAGAGATCCTTCGAGTTTGTGAAGTCGGGTTCGCTGATCCGCGCGGGGTTGTAGTGGACGCCGAGGTCGCCCTGGAGCGCGACGATCAGCATGAGCGCGCGGAAGTACGCCTCGGAGTTCTCGTACTCGCCGGGGTGCTCGCGAAAGCGATGGAGGTTGCGCTCCGTTTCGGAGGCGACATGCTTCGCCCAGCGGTCGAGCTCGGCGAGCTTCGCGTCGACATCAAGCCCTTCCGCGCCAGGCAATCCTCCGGCCGCGCTCAGGTTCAGTCGCGCGATGTCTGACTTCGCGAGCTCGGCGTCGGAAGCAGTCAGCCAATCTCCAAGGTGCGCGGGCCGATCCTCCGTCGGTGCGACCGAAGCGACAGGAGCCATCGAAGGCGGCGCCAGCGATGTCAGCAGTTGGCCACCCGTGCTACCGATCAGCGTCGCCACCAGAGTCGCCACGCCTGCGCCCGCGAGGAAGAGCGTTGTCCCCCGCACGACGCTCCGCCTCGGCGCCCGGCGATCCGGAGGCCGCGAAGACGCGGCCATGTCCCGATTCCGTGCAGTGCGAGATTGTCGACCCACGGTGCCTCCGCTTGGGGATCGCTGCCGAGCGGCATCGTCCCATCGGCCTCGTTCCGCTGTCAAGGTTCATTCCGGCCCCATTCCGGGCGGCATCGTCGGTTGGGCCACTTCTACGCAGCTCCGTTCCGATCCGGCCCCCGATCCCGCGATCCTGTTCACTGAGAGCCAGAGAGCGAGAGAGTCTGGCGCCGTCTGCCCCCGAACCGGCGCGTTCCGATCAGGCGCCTCTGCTCTCACCTCGAAACCGAGAGCGCCGAGTCCTCGCAACGGCTCGCCAGCGGGGGCGGTTCGACCTCTCCGGCTGTAAACGACACGGCCCCGTCAGCATTGACGAGGGCCTTGAACTCGCCGAGCTGTCGCGTTCGGTGATCAGGCGGAGTCCATTCTCCGGGAGTCTCTTCGTCTTCCGGTCGCGCCGCTGCGACCGGCTGAAGGTGCTGTACTGGGATCGCGACGGATACGCGCTCTGGTACAATCGCCTCGAGGAGGGCACGTTCCGGCTCCCGCGCGTGGAGCGCGACGCCGCGCCCGTCGAGCGGCGCGCCAACGAGCTCGCGATGCTGCTCGAGGGGATCGACCTGCGCACCCTGGGGCGCGTCCGGCGATTCTCGCGACGAGCTTCCTAGGATGCGGGTACCGCGGAGCGGATCGCGCGCACATCGTCGTGCCTCCATGGACGACGTCGCCAATCGTGAGCTGCCCGATGATGTGGCGGCGCTCAAGGCGATCGTTGCGAGCGTCCTTCGCGAGCGGGCCGAGTGGCGTCCGCTCCACGGAGCGCAACATCCAGGGCGAGCGTCGCGTCGCAACGCTCGGCGGACTCGCCCCACCCGCGCCCGGTGCGCGTGCGTGCCGCCGGGTCGGCAATCGCGGCGAGTCCGGGGTCGGTCGAGATGCCTGGCGGCACCGGCACGTGCCGGGATCCGGTCGGCGTCGGTAGGATGGCCGCAGCGGCCATGACCGAGCACTCCGCCGCGAGCACGGGGCGCCTCCTTGGCCAGTTCTGCCCAGGCGGCCGACTCGGAGCGGCCGATGCCCGCCAGCGCGAGGGACCTCGACGTGCCCGACGTTTCAGAAGCGGTTGAGTCCCTCCTCCGCGGCATCCCCGAGAGGTGGACCGAGTTCGACTTCAACGGCCTGACGAGCGTCGAGCAGCGTGCCTTGTTCCTGCTCGTCGCCGCGGGGCTCGTCGAGCGGCGGATCGGGATCCGCGGCGAGTTCGCCGGCCAGGGGCCGGCGCTGGAGTTCGCCATCGACGCCACCGGGGAGTTCGGGCTCGTCGAGGCGCTGGAGTCCGCCGTCTCCGAGATGTGGACGAGGTGGGGACCGGCGTTCGAGGCCTGGAGGGCCGGCGCGGCGGGGGGCGCGACGCCGTTCCGCTTCTCGAGGTCGCGACCCGAGCGATGGCGGCTCACGGAGCAGGGCGTCCTCGCCCGCCGCGACCTGGGCGCCGAGCCTGGGGAAGGCGCGGAGGCGGCGTCCGCGGGCGACCGCAAGAACCCCATCGAATTCGCCACCCGCACCGACCGCCACGCGGCCCGCCCGGCCGTCCGGGGCGAGGGTAGGCTCGTCGCGATGGCCGCGGCCGATGCCGACGGGGGCGCGAAGCCGGCGCCGACCGCGGTGTCGCTGGCCAACCCGGCGGAGCTCGCCGCGGCGTTCCGCGACGCGCTGGTCCCCGGGCTGGCGGAGGCGCTGAAGGCCGGCGCCGCGGCGTCCGCTCCGCCCGGGCGTGCGCCGGGCCAGGGCATGCCGATCGAGGAGGTCGTCGCGAGGGCGGAGTCGCATGTGCGGGCCCACGGGGGCGCGTACCCGGGCCGCAACAGGCTGGCCGGGATCGTCGGCTGCTCCCCCGCGTCGATCGGCAAGGCCGTCGCGCGGTCGCCGTACCTCAGGGCCCGCAAGGCGGAGCACGAGGCCAGGAAGCGCGGCTCGAGCCGCGAGCGGCAGTCGTCGGAGCCGCTCAAGGAGCTGGCGCACGACCGGGACTGGAAGTCGGCCGAGGTCGATCGCGACGCCGCGATCGACAGGCTGGTCGCGGAGCAGGAGTCGGAGCGGAAGCGGGAGGAGGCGCAGCGGAAG
>JAGQOG010000487.1 GCA_020427695.1 Phycisphaerales bacterium | reverse complement strand
GTTCGGCACGGCCAGGATGGCCGTGGCACCCCCGGCGTGGGCGATGCGAGGGTGCCACGGCCTTCCAGGCCGTGCGAAGAGGCACTGCACGTTCGGCACGGCCAAGATGGCCGTGGCACCCCCGGTGTGGGCACTGCACGTTCGGCACGGCCAGGATGGCCGTGGCACCCGGCGCCCGCTCCCCTACACGCCGGCGGCTTGCTTGGTGCTCTCGGCGCCGGCGGCGTCCGTCTCGACCTTCCCGTACGTCCGCGCCCGCGGCTTCACGAGATCGGTCGGAACGGGCTCGAAGGAGATTCGTGCCCGCTTGGTCGCCGGATCGAAGGTCGCAACGGTGGTCTTGAGGAACTCGGCGTCGTTGCGCTCGGGATAGTCGATGCGGTAGTGCGAACCCCGGCTCTCCTTGCGGGCCAGTCCGCCCTCGAGGATCGCGTCCGCCAGGACGAGCATGTCGCCCAACGCTCGCGCCCAGGAGAGGTTCTGGTTGGTCCAGAGTCCGGTGTCCGAGAGACGGATGCGGAGGTAGCGCTCCCGCAACGCCGCCAGGCGAGCGCGCCCCTCGAGGAGGCGGTCCTCGGACTTGATCACCGTCGACGCGGCGGTCATTTCGTCGCCGAGTTCGATGCCGAGCTGGTAGGGATTCTGGTCGCCGTCGGCCGCGACGAGCCGCGCTTGGCGCTCAACCTCCTGCTTCACCGCGGCATCGAACACCGACTGCTCGACGTCCGCCGCCCGGTGGCCGAGGTCGCGCACGCGGTTGGCCACGCCGACGCCGCAGAAGAGTCCGTCGAAGATGCAGGAGAGCAGGGCGTTCGCCCCCAGCCGGTTGGCCCCGTGGTACTGGTAGTTGACCTCGCCGAAGGCGTACAGGCCCTCCACGTTGGTCATCATCGAGTTGGACGCTCCGAGCGTCATGCCTCGGCCGTCCGGCTTGGGCGTGTAGGTGGTCCACAGTCCGCCCATCGAGTAGTGGACGCCCGGGAAGATCTTCATCGGAAGCTCGGCCGGATCGTCGCCCACGAACTTCCGGTAGATCTCGATGATGCCGCCCAGCTTGCGCTCGAGGTACTCCCGGCCGAGATGCGTGAGGTCGAGGAACACCATGTTCCCTCCGCCGACGCCGAGTCCCTGGTTCACGCAGATGTCGAAGATCTCTCGGGTGGCGATGTCGCGCGGAACGATGTTGCCGTACTTGGGGTACTTCTCCTCGAGGAAATAGTACCGTTCGGCCTCGGGAATCTGCCGCGGATCGCGATGGTCGCCCTTCCGGCGCGGGACCCACACCCGCCCGCCTTCGCCGCGGGCCGACTCGCTCATCAGTCGCAGCTTGTCGGTGCCGGGGATCGCGGTCGGATGCACCTGGATGAACTCGCCGTTGGCGTAGTGCACGCCCGCCTGGTAGCAGCGGCTCGCGGCCGCTCCGGTGCACATGACCGAGTTGGTGCTCTTGCCGAACACCAGGCCGCACCCGCCCGTCGCCATGACCACCGCATCCGCGCGGAACGATCGGATCTGCATCGTGCGGAGGTCCTGGGCCACGATGCCGCGGCAGACGCCGTCGGCGTCGATCACCGGCCAGAGGAACTCCCAGTACTCGTACTTCGCGACCTTTCCCTCGCTCTCCCCGCGCCGCACCTGTTCGTCGAGCGCGTACATGAGCTGCTGTCCCGTCGTTGCGCCCGCGAAGTGGGTGCGCTTGTACAGGGAGCCGCCAAACAGGCGCAGATCGCGCTGGCCCTCGGCGGTTCGGTTGAACGGCACCGCCATGCGGTCGAGGAGATCGATGATCCTGGGAGCCCAGTGCGTCATCTCGTACACCGGCGCCTGGTGCTGGAGGAAGTCGCCGCCGTAGATCGTCTCGTCGAAGTGCTCGTGCTCGCTGTACCCCTGTTGCCGCGCGACCTCGTTGCACGCGTTGATTCCGCCTTGGGCGCAGACGCTGTGCGACCGCTTCACGGGGACCATGGAGAACAGGTCGACCGGCAGTCCCGCCTCGACGATGCGGATGGTCGCGGCGAGGCCGGCGAGCCCGCCCCCGACCACGATGACTCGGCTGTTGGATGGGGTCATGGCTGAGACTACCTCGGGAGGAACGATGGGGGTTCGGCCAGGGGCTGCGCCTCGCGACCGTGGGCCGCGTCGAACATGCGCGATTCGACGAGCTTGGCGGCGCCCGCGTCCAGGCGTGCGAAGCCGACCACCGAGGCCACCGCCGCGGCGGACAGGGCCACGCCGATCGCCGTGCAGACATGTCCCCAACGGCGCTGGGCCGCCACGCTGACCGTCAGGCCCCAGGTGATCCCGGCCGTCCACAGGCCGTTGGCGAAGTGGAAGACCAGCGCCAGCACGCACACCATGTAGAACGCCGCCATGCCCAGGCCGATCGTCCCGCTCTGAAGGTGGTACGCGACGCTCGACGCCGCCCGGTCGGGCACGAACGTCGGCATCAGCCCGCCGTACGTCCAGCCCCACCGAAGCGAGCTGAGATGCATGAAGATGAAGAGCACCCCGAGGTAGCCCGTCCACCGCTGGACCACGTAGCGCCAATTGCCCTGGTACGCGTAGCGATCGACGTTCGGTCGGCCGGTGCGGGCGAAGTACACGCCAAGCGCGGCATGGAACGCGATCGGCAGCCACAGCACGAAGATCTCGATGAGGACCAGCGCGGGCAGGCTGTGGATGAAGTTCACCTCGTGCTGGAAGGTCTCCACCCCGGCGTGGCCGTGGGTGCCGTGTCCGAGCCACGAGCCCCACACGATCGACGAGTTCGTGGTGAGGTGCGGGAACAGGAAGGCGCCGATCGGAACGATGCCGCTCAGCGAGTGCAGGCGTCGAAGCAGGAAGTAGTGACGCTCCATGAAGCTCGCCTGGCCGACGCGAGAATCGACAGGAGCGGTGGCGGTCGCAGTCACGGGTGGGCTCCTCGTGCGGTGGAGATCGGGGCGGCGGCTCAGGGTTGCACGATGCGCGGTCCAGCGCCGGACGCGGCGCCGGGGTCCGCCCCTCCGAGCGGACCCGCGCCAGCCGATTCGCTGCCGGCCTTGGCGGCCATCTGGCGGGCGACCATGCCGGTGATCTGGACGAAGCGCGACTGGAGTTGGCCGATGACGGACTTCAGCTCTTCGGCCTCTTCGGACGACAGGTTGCCCTTGGTCTTCTGCTCGAGCACCTCCATCAGATCGATGACGAACTTGGCGCCGCCGAGATCGACCACCGCGCGACCCGTCGCCGGATCGGCGTATCCGCCCAGGCTCATCAACGCCTGCGAGGCGAGAACGCCCACGAGCGACTTGAAGTCCGAGGGTGGCAAGTCGTCGGGACCGCCGGAGCGCGGCCGCTCCTTCTCCCGCTCCTTCTCCTTCTGGCTCAATCGCTCCTTCTCCGCTTGCGCCTGGGCCTTCCAGTCGGTGTCGATGTGAAGCCGGGAGGGCTCGTTGCCGCTCTGCGATTCGGGCGTCGTGTTGGTCATCGTGGCTCCTGCGGGGGCGGTCGATTGGTCGGGATCGCCAGTATAGCCCCGACGGCCGGTACAATCGCGCCGCCACGGATGGTCCCACACGGAGCAGCGCCATGACCGACCGGATGGATCGCGGACAGCCGAGGACGACCGCCACGCGACGTGCGCGTCATGCGGGACGCGTCGCCCCCGTTGCCGCCGCCGTCGTCGTCGCGGTGCTGCTCGGCGGCTGCAGCGGCGAAGCCAGCGTGCAGGTGCCGATTCGCACGATCCAGCTCGACGACTTTGCCGGCGACCCCGGCCTTCCCGCGCGGTCGGCAACGTCGGCCGCGCCTCGTCCGGCGCCCGTCGTGGAACCAGACGCCGGGTCTGTCGCCGGGTCGGACACCGAGCCGGAAGCCATTGCCGATTCCCACTCCGACGCCGTTTCGGACTCGGCCGGGGACGC
>JAGQOG010000486.1 GCA_020427695.1 Phycisphaerales bacterium | reverse complement strand
GAGATGGAAATCTCCGCGTCGCCACTGCCCTTGGCGGTGAGGTACTCGACTTCGATCGTCTCGTCGCTGAACCGCAGCGAGGCCCGCGCGTCGGTCAGCGGGTAGGCGAATCGGAAGTAGCTCCCCGCGGCGTTGTTGATGAACGCCTGCCCGGCGACCTTGATCGGCGCCGCTTCCAGCGTGCCGGTGGTGTTCTCCGCGGGTGCGCCGCGAGCGATCCGCATCGAGAGGCTGAGCGTCCACGCGCGGAGATCGAAGCGCTCGATCGCCTCCGCCAGCACCGTGGGCAGCTCGACCGCCGGCGTCTCGCCGTCCGCGTCGGGCTGGACACGGAACTCCGGCATCTCGAAGTCCATGGTGAACGCTGCCAGTTCCGCCGCGTGGTCCGCCCACTCCTCCCAGCGGTCGAGATCCATCGGCGACGTCACCTCCAGACTGCCGGCGATCTTGAAGGGCACCCCCACGAGCGGATGGGTGGTGTCCGATCCGAGCAGCTCGCCGGTCACCCGGTCGAACTGGAGCCTGGATCCGTCCAGGGTGATCGTTCCGCTGCGCATGGTCAGGCGCGGTCGTCCCTCGACGGGCTCCGCGACGCCGTTGGCGAACCGGCTCCATTGGCCGTCCTTGACGGAAGGGAGTTGCATGGCGGCGTTCCGAATGGACAGCGAGCCGCGCACGGGCCGATCGTCGCTCATCTCGAATTGCGCCGACTCGACCTCTCCCTGCAGCGCGAGCTCCTCGCGCCAGACGCGCAGCCAGATCGGGAGCAGCGACCACGTTCGCTCGTCGAGCACGAACCGCTTGAGCGAGGCGCGGAGGGTGCCGCCGCCGCGTCGGAACGTGACGTCGACATCGAGTCCGTCCGACAGGGGATGTCCGGCGTCGTCGATCTCGGCGAGGGCAACGGTCATCAGCTCGGGAGCGTCGGGCACGCGCGTCAGGATGCCGGCGAACCGGCGCGACCCCACCACCTCGTGGACGCCGCTGCTGAGCGTCACCATCTCGAACCGGCAGTCGTGCACGGTCACGGTCGGGAGGGGCGTGTTGTCGTCCGGTGCCCGGGGCGCGAACCGGAGCGCGGTCAGATTGAACTTGCCGGGATCCTCCACACGTTCCGCGACTCGAATGAGCATGCCCGCGATGTCGACGTTGTCGATATGGAGGTCGCCCCGCAGCAGCGCACCGTTGTCAACGTCGAGTTCGACGCTCTGGATCCGGAGCACCTCGGCGGCCTCTCCCGTCCAGCCCGGTGCGTTCACGCGCAGTTCGTGGATCCGGAATCGTCCCTGGCCCAGGTACTCCATGGAGCCGATCTGGGCATCGCCGCCGAAGGCCGCGCCAACCACCGTGGCCACGTACCACGAGAGCACGCTCGACCACGCCAGGATCCCCGCACCGATCGCCACCGCGGCGAGAAGCACGAAGCGGAGAAGCCACCGGCGAAGTCGTCGGGGTCTGGTTTTCGGCGGAGTGGTGGCGGCCATGCGTGGGGCGGCATCGGCCTCGAGGCGTCACGGCCGCAAGGGGCATTCTACCCGACCTCCGGAAGGCGCCGGCGGGGGTGGCGCGGGTCCCAAGCCGCTGTAGGATCGAATGCTGGAACCGTGTTCGGGGAAGATGGACCACGGTTGGCCGACTGGATCGGCCAGATGGATCGGCCAGGTGGATCGGCCAATTGGGACGGAGAACGGCCATGCGCGTTGCCATCACGGGTGGAAGCGGGTTCATCGGGTCGGTGGCCATCCATGCGATCGCGCGCGCCGGACATTCGGTCACGGCCCTGGTTCGGCCCGAGAGCCGCCGCGATCACATCGAGGCGTCGGTCGATCGATTCGTGGTGGGGGAGCACGACGACGAGTCGGCGTGGCCCCAGCTGTTGGAAGGGGCGGAGGTCGTGGTCCACTCCAGCGTCGACTGGCCGGCGCTGCACAGCGGCGACGAGCATCGCCACTTGCGCTCGAACCTGCTGGGCTCGATCAGGCTGCTGCACGCCAGTCGGCCGCTGCCGTTCGTGTACCTCAGTTCGATCGCGGTGCATCACGACATGCGGCCGCGGTGGGAAGGGCGGGTGGACGAGGACCATCCCCTGCGTCCATCAAGCGCCTATGGTGCGCTCAAGGCTGCGCTGGAGTCGCACCTGTGGGCGGAGCACTTCGGGCAGGGCCGGGCGACGACGGCGCTGCGCCCCTGCGCGGTGTACGGAATCGATCCGACCCTCGAGCGCTCGCACGGGTACGAGATCATCCGCATGCTCCGTGCCCGCAAGCCGTTCCAACGTTCCGGCGGAGGCAAGTTCGTGCACGTTGACGACGTTGCGGCCGCGATCGTCGCGTGCCTCGGCAACCCGCTGGCGGCGGGGCGCCCCTTCAATCTCGTCGACTGCTACGCACGCTGGTCGGACCTCGCGCAGATGGCGGCGGAGGAGCTGGCCGTCGACGCCTCGATCGATCACTCCAGTCCGCCGGAACCGCGCAACATGTTCACCAAGGACGCTGCCGCCTCCCTCGGCGTCAGGCTCGATCGCGGGCATGCCGGCATTCGAACG
>JAGQOG010000485.1 GCA_020427695.1 Phycisphaerales bacterium | reverse complement strand
GTCGCCGCACGGCCTGGAAGGCCGTGGCACCCTCGACGCGCTCGTCATCCGTCGTTCGACGCGTCCCCGTCCTCCGTCCGCTCCAGCTTCAGCGCCGCCGCCTTCACTTCGTCGTAGATGCTCGCCAACAGGCCGACGAGCGGGAACTTCCCCTGCAGGGGCGACGGGCCGAGGCGGCGCAGCAGCGCATGGGAGACGTGCTCCGGCGTTGGCATCTCTTCGAACGCGTGCAGCGACGGTCCCGGACGCCAGAACTCGTTGAGCATGGCGTCGAGCGCCGGCGCCGCGGAGGCCACCTCGACCAGCGGGCTCGCGCCGTGGGCCGCGGAACGTCCGTGGGCGAGGATCGATCGTGCCTCCTGGAGGCGCTGGAGGACACCCTGGCCGGAAAGGCCGCGGAGTTCGAAGATCGTCAACGGCTGATCGGCGAGGCGCTCCACGATCAGCAGCGCCGCCGCCGCCCCGTGCTTGCAGGGCTGGCTCGAGCCGCAGGTGCAAGCGAAGGTCACCGTCTCCCCCGGAACGGGTCCCAGCGGCTGGCCGATCTCGCGCAGCATCTCGTCCACGCTCGCGGGCACGTCGCCCGCCAGCAGCTTGGCGCCGTAGATCGCCTCGCGGGCCATAGCATCGATCCCCGCGCTCCACTGCGCTCCGTTCCAGGCCCGGAAGCCCAGCGTGGTGGCGTACGGGCGCGCGGCTCGGCCCTGGACGGCGGCCCGCACGAGGGTGGTGGCATCGGCATCGTCGGCAAGCGACGGCGGCTCGATGGCCAAGGTCACGATCTGTCCGGCGCGGGCGTACTCGAGCCCCTCGTCCCGACGCTCGGTCGGGACGAGTTGTTCGAACGCACCGAGCCAACTCGTCGCGGTCCACGGCATGGGCGAGCCGGGAAGGCGCTTGACCTTGATGCCGTGCCGCACGCGGCGCGGCCCGTCGGGGCGCTGCCGCGTTCCGCTCGTGGGTCCCGTGTTCACGCCGCCTCGTCCTCCTCGTCGAACCGGTCGTCGTCGCCGATCGCCGACTGGCGGAGCGAGAAGAGGTCGCGCAGCTGGCCGGTCGAGAGCTCGGTGAGCCACGACTCGCCGGCGCCGATGATGCGTTCGGCCAGCTCCGTCTTCTGCTCGATCATCTGGTCGATGCGCTCCTCGAGGGTGCCGGCGCTGATGAGCTTGTGCACGTGAACCGTTCTGGTCTGGCCGATGCGGAACGCCCGGTCGGTCGCCTGGTTCTCTACCGCCGGATTCCACCAGCGGTCGAAGTGGAACACGTGGTTGGCGGCGGTGAGGTTGAGTCCCACGCCGCCCGCCTTGAGCGAAAGCACGAAGATCGGGGTCGAGCCGTCGGCGGCCTGGAATCGATCGACCAGTTGCTGCCGCTTGCCGGCCGGCGTTCCGCCGTGCAGGAAGAGCGGTTCGGTGTCGAGATGGTGCCGGATCATCGCGGAGAGCAGGTGCCCCATCTGTCGGTACTGCGTGAAGATGAGGGCGCGATCCCCGGCGGCCAGAAGCTCCTCGAGCATCTCGACCAGGCGCTGCGCCTTGCCGGAGCGCGACGCCAACGGCACGGCACTGGCATCGCCGCCGTTGACGCCGTCCTCCTTGAGGAGGTGCGCCGGGTGGTTGCAGACCTGCTTGAGCTTCACCAGCGCCGAGAGGATCAGCCCGCGCCGCTGCATGCCCTCGGCGCGATCGACCCGCACCAGCATGTCCGCCACGACCTGTTCGTAGAGCGTCGTCTGCTCGGTGGTCAGGGGCGTCGTGTGCTTGGTCTCGACCAGCGGCGGCAGGTCGGTGATGACGGTCGGATCGGTCTTCAGCCTCCGCAGGACGAACGGCCGCACGAGTTCGCGCAGACGCTCCGCCTGCCGGCGGTCGCGGTGGCGCTCGATGGGCACGGCGAAGCGACGGCGGAACTCGCCCGCCGTTCCGAGATATCCCGGGTTCAGGAACTCCATGATCGACCACAGCTCGCTGAGGCGGTTCTCGACCGGGGTGCCGGTCAAGGCCACGCGGTGTCGGGTCTCCAGGGAGCGGATCGCGGCGGTCTGCTTGGTGGGCGGATTCTTGATGTGCTGTGCCTCGTCGAGACACACGCGGCGCCACTGGACGCGCCGCAGCGACTCCTTGTCGCGCACGACGAGGGCGTAGGTGGTCACCACCACGTCGGAGGTGGCGGCGAGCTGAAGGAACCGTTCGCCGGCGGGGCGATCGAGCCCGTGGTGGACGTGCACCTTCAGCTCCGGCGCGAAGCGGTGAAGCTCGCGTTCCCAGTTGCTGATCACCGACATCGGTGCCACCAGCAGTGTGGGGCCGACCGCATCGGTGGTCGCCGCCCGCTCGTGCTGGAGGAGCGCGATGAGCTGGATCGTCTTGCCGAGGCCCATGTCGTCGGCGAGGCACGCGCCCAGCCCGTAGCGGTCGAGGAACGCGAGCCAACTGAGGCCCGATCGCTGGTACGGGCGCAACGATCCCTTGAATCCCTCGGGCTGCGGAAGCTGCGCCATCAGCTCGTGCTGGGCGTCGGGTCCAAAGATCTCCGCCACCCAGCCCGACGCGACCAGGCCGTTCACGGGAAGTCCCGCCGGCTCTCCTTCGGCGCCGTGCGCCAGGCGCATCGCCTCGAGGACGGTCATTTCGCCGCCCGGATGCTCCTCGAGGAACCGAAGGGCCCCGGCAAGGTCCTGCTCGCGGATCTCGACCCAGTGGCCGCCGATCTGCACGAGCGGCACACCCGCCGCGGCGAGGGCGCGGAACTGTTCGATCGTGAGCGGTTCGCTCCCCAACGAGATCTGCCAGCGGTAGCGGACCAGACTGTGCAGTCCCAGGTCGCTGTGGCCCACCGCCCATCCGCCGCCGCCTGTCTCCGGCGGGTCGCTGTCGATGACCAATCGAACGCCCAGCCGGCTGGCGGGCTGGTCCCACCACGTCGGAACATCGATCAGGAATCCGCTCTCGCCGAGCACGCCGCGGTGCACGCGGAGAAACTCGTACGCCTCCTCGGTCGAGAGCGCAAGGGCCGATGGATCAGGCGAACCGAGCGCACGCTCGAGCAGGGGGTAGATTCGGCTGGCTCGGCCCAGTTCGGCCAGCAGGAGCTCCTGCCGGCCGCCGTGGGCGCCCTCGGGTCCGGATGCGGGCGCACTCCACACCTCTTCGGCGTCCAGCCAAACACCGTCGGGCCCAGGCGCCACGAGGTGCAGACTCAACTCCCACGTCGGTGCCGCAGCCGTTCGCTTGGCCAGGTTCGACTCGCCGTCGGGGAGGATCCCCGTGAGCGGTTCGGAGAGACGGAAGCCAAGCCGGTACGGCCGGCCTTCGCCGGTGTCGTCGAGTTGCGCGATCCAGCTCCGCGCGGCGCGCAGCAGCGCGAGTTCCGACCCCGCCGGCGCGGCGACGCGGTCCTGTCCGTCGAGCAGTCCACTGAGCCACGCGACATGCGGATCCTCGTCGGCGCTGCGGTCGGCGATCGCGTCGAC
>JAGQOG010000484.1 GCA_020427695.1 Phycisphaerales bacterium | reverse complement strand
TCGGTCACCACGAGTTCGGGCCGGCCGTCGCCGTCGAGGTCGGCGCTGGCGATTCCGACCGGCGCATCGGCGACGGGAACGAGCACCTGATCGGCGAAGGTGCCGTCGCCGATGTTGTGCAGGACGGAGATGGACGGGATGGCCGGGTCGTAGTTCGCCACGGCCAGATCCACGAACCCATCGCCATCGAAGTCGTCGGCGGTCACGCCGTAAGGGTTGATCCCGACGGGATGGAACGCGGGCGGCAGATAGGTGCCGTCGCCGTTGTTGAGGAGGACCGCGACGGTCGCGTCGGCGGCGCTCGCCACGGCGATGTCGAGGGAATCGTCTCCGTCGAGCCGGGCCAGGGCCAGGATCGTCGGAAAGAACCCGACGGGATAGTCCGTCGCCGCGCCAAGAGCGCCCGAACCGTCGTTGAGAAGGACGGACACCGTGTGGCCGAAGTAGTTGCTCACCACGACATCCGCGTCGAGATCGCCGTCGAGGTCGCCGGTGCCCAGCCAGTACGGGCGGCCCAGAACGGGATAGTTGACGGCGGCCGCGAAGGTGCCGTCGCCGTTGTTGATGAGCACCGAGATCGTGTCCTGGCCCACCTCGTGGTTCGCCACCACCAGGTCGAGCCGACTGTCGCCGTTGAAGTCGGCTTGCACCACGCAGGAGGGCGAGTTCTGAACCTCGTAGGGCGTGGCGAAGAAGCAGAAGTCGTTGGCGCCGGCGGGACTGCTCGCAACGAGCGGGGCGACGGCGATGGCGAGCGGCAGGAACGGACGGCGGATCGGGAATGCTGACGGGCGGGTGGTCATGGGAAGGCCTCCGAGAATGTGCGGTCGAGGTGGATGCGACTCCGAGCGGAGGACGTTCACGCGAATTGCCCGACGATTTGCCGCTCCCTGGCGGTACACTGGCGCCGCGGGAACGCACGGACGGGTGCGCGAGCGGGGAGGACGCCGCCGGTTTCCGCTGGCGAGACACTCGATGCCCGGGATCGATCCGTTGCTCCGACAAGCCGTTGCGGGCGATGCCGACGCCTTGGGTGCACTGCTCCTTCGACATGGCCCGGTTGTGGCGGGCCGGCTCGAGATCGGCCGCTCCCTTCGCGGGCTCGTCGAGGCGGAAGACGTCATGCAGGTGACCTATCTCGAGGCGTTCCTCCACATCCGGCGCTTCGACCCCGACCGCGGCGCCTCGTTCGAAGGCTGGCTGCACCAGATCGCACGCCACAACCTCCTCGACGCCGTGCGCGGTCTCGGCCGCGACAAGCAGCCGCCGCCACAGCGACGGGTCCAGCCCGACTTCGGCGAGTCGGCAGTCGCCCTGGTCGATCTCCTCGGCGTGACCACCACGACCCCCAGCCGCGAAGCGGGCCGGGCCGAGTGTGCGGAGCTTGTCGAGCAGGCTCTCGAGTCGCTTCCCGCCGACTACGCCCGGGTCGTGCGTCTCTACGACCTCCAGGGAAAGGCGATCGCCGAAGTCGCAAGCGAGCTGGGCCGCTCTCCCGGCGCGGTCCACATGCTCCGTGCCCGGGCCCACGACGCCTTGCGCGACCGGCTTGGAAGCGCCTCGGGATTTCTCAGCCATCCCGCGTGAAGATCACGCGGCTTCTGTCGCATTTCCGAGAGCGATCCACCCGCGCCGCCGGCGCGGCATCGTCAACGAGGCGCCAACGGTGACCGAACGACATCGATTCCTGATCGAGGCAGCGCGGCGGCAGGTGGGCGATGCTCATGCCGCCGCCGCGCGTCGCCGCGCGTCGGGTTCGGTGCTCGGCGGCCAAGACGACATGCTGTTGGAGTCGATCCCCGGCTACCGCCTGGAGCGCGTCATCCATCGAGGCGGCCAAGGTACGGTCTATCGGGCGATCCAGGTCTCGACCAGCCGAACGGTCGCGCTCAAGCTGATGCGGGATCGCCCGTTCAACTCCGTCGCGGACCGGGCACGCTTCGATCGCGAGGTCGAGATTCTCGGCGAGCTCGATCACCCGAGCATCGTGCGCATCGTGGATTCGGGCCAGGCCGCGGGGCGCGACTTCCTGGCCATGGACTTCGTTGACGGCGTTCCGCTCGACCGCGCCGCGTACGGCGATCCCCGCCGCGCACTTCACCTTCTCGCCGAGGTGTGCGATGCCGTCCACGCCGCCCACCTTCGGGGTGTCATCCATCGGGATCTCAAGCCGGGGAACATCCTCGTGGACGCCGCGGGAAGACCACGCGTGCTCGACTTCGGCCTTGCCAAGCGTTTCGAGGTGGACGGCGCCTCCGCGACGGCCGACTCCGCCATGACCGAGACGGGCCAGATCCTCGGCTCGCTTCCGTGGACGTCGCCGGAACAGGCCGCGGGCGATCACGCACGGATCGATGTGCGCAGCGACGTCTACGCGCTCGGTGTGGTGCTCTACCAGCTCCTGACGCGGTCGTTTCCCTACCGGGTCGCGGGACCGGTTCGCGAGGTGCTCGACGCGATCGTCGGTGCCGAGCCGATCCCGCCCAGCCGGGTCGATCCGCAGGTGGACGACGAGGTCGAGACGATCGTGTTGCGCACGCTGAGCAAGGAGCCCAGCCGGCGCTACCAGTCCGCAGGCGACCTGGCCCGCGACATCCGCCACTACCTCGCCGGCGAGCTGATCGAGGCGAAGCGCGACTCGCTCCCCTACGTCGTTCGCAAGCAGCTGCGGCGGCACTGGCTGCCCGTCGCGGCGGTCGCGGCAGTGGCAATCGCCGTCGTCGTCGGCGCGGTTGCGGCCGCTTCGCAATGGCGCCGCGCGGTGGACGAACGCGATCTCAAGGAATCGCAGCGGCGCCGCGCCGAAGCAGTGGGTGCCGTTCTCCACGACATCCTCGCCTCCGCCAGCCCCCAGGTGTCGCGGGGCGAGCGGGTCATGGTGGCGGACGTTCTCGACGATGCGGTCGCGGGCCTCGACGCCGGCTCGCTTGCCGCCGATCCCGATGTCGAGGCCGCAATCCGGCAGACGCTGGGCGAGTCGTACCTCGGTCTCGGCCAACTC
>JAGQOG010000483.1 GCA_020427695.1 Phycisphaerales bacterium | reverse complement strand
GGAGCTCGTCGGCCACGACGGGCGCGCCGCCGAGCAGTGCGATCGGGATCGCTTCGGGGTTCGTGAGCACGAACGCGGCGTCGATCTCGCCGAGGGCGTCGGCGGTGCGCTCCGCGCGGAGGTCCGGTGCCTGGTCGGCGATCGAGCCGAAGGCCCCGACGGCGACCACGCCCGCAGGCGGTGCCGGCAGATCCACGGCCTGCACCACCGCATCGCCGAGGCGCAGCTCGAGCGTGGTGGCGCACGCGCACCCCAGGCTGCGAAGTCGCACCGCGGCCAGTCCGCCGTCCGTTTCCTGGATCGACACGCCAACGGTGTGCGTCGCGCCCCCGGACGCTTCGCCACCCTCGGTCCGGTACGACGCGCTCAACGTGAGCCGCGCCGCGGTCGCCAGGGCGCCGGCCGGTCCGAAGTCGACGTGGCCGCGCCACCCCGCGGCGTCGCCCAGACGAACGGCCACGCCGTCGCGACCGGTGCCGGAGAGGTTCGTCACCACGACGGCGCCATCCACTGCCTCGAGCGTGGCGTCCCCGAGCGCATGGTGCGGGAGCCCGAAGGCGCTGACGGCGTCGGCCGCGTTGGCCGCGGGGGCGGCCATCGATGTTGTCAGTGCCAGTGCCAAGGTGAGCGCCTGTGCCCCTGCCGAGGCTGATCCGCCAACCCGACGCGCCGGCCAAACTGCGTGCGCGAGTCGCTGCATGTCTACGCTCCCTCCCCGCTCGTCACTCGGCCGACACCGGTCCGACGTGGATCGGAAGAGCCGGCACCCGGTCCAGGCCAGTCTACCCCCGTCGGGCGCCAGGTTGCTCGGGTATTCTTGCGCATGTTGGTCGATGTTGATGTTCGCCGTTGCGAGCGTTCCGATCATCCAGATCCTGCTCGTCAGACCGTGGCTCCGTCCGGCGATGGCCGGGATCCGCGTGCGCTCCGTCGAAGTGGCGTCGCTTCCCGTGCGCGGTGTTCGCACCAGTCGCGTGGTCGATGCCTGCATCGAGCTCAAGCACTCGGGAACGCTGGTGTCCTTCCAGCGGCTGGTGTCCCTCTCCCTCGCCAACACGAGCCGGATCCGTTCGACCGCCGATCTTGTCGAGATCGCACGGAACCCACCGCAGGGGCCTTGACCACGGTCGTGCGTCTGTGTCCGAGCCGGGGCAAACCGACACGGGAGCGCGGCACTGGCCCGTCTTGATCGGCGGACGACGTCGAAAGCAGCCTGTGCCGCAGCCGATGGCGTCAGTTGAGGAACTGAACCCGTCCGGTCCGCACGTCGTAGATCGCCCCGACGATCTCGAGCTGGCCCGACTGTTCCATCTCCCTCAGAATGGGGCTGTCGGTTCGGATGGTCTCCACCGTGCGGCGAACGTTCCGCTCCGTGACAGCTTGGACGAACTCGGGATTCGACGACGTGCGTGGTCCCTCGACGCCCTGCACCTCGCTCACCGCGGGCTGCAGCGCTGCGATCACGGTCGTCAGGTTGCCCATCTCCGCGCCGTCGCAGGCGCCCTTGATGGCGCCGCACTCGGTGTGCCCCAGGACGACCACCAGCTTGGCGCCGGCCAGGCGGGTCGCGAACTCCATGCTGCCAACGAGATCGACCGGTGCGTAGTTGCCGGCCACGCGCGGGACGAAGATGTCGCCGAGTCCCTCGTCGAACAGGATCTCGGGCGGACAGCGCGAGTCGATGCATGACAGGACCACCGCATAGGGATACTGCCCGTTGGCGGTGGCCCGGACTTGCGCGGGGTAGTCGCGGTGGGTGCTCGCGCCCTTCGCGAAGCGATCATTGCCCTCGCGCAGCCGCTCGAGAGCCTGGTCCGGCGTCATCGCCTGCTGCGCCTCCTTCGTCATGGTGATCGAGCTCGGAGCGGCGCAGCCGCCAAGCACGACGATCAAGAGAACGGCCATGGGGGTCACGTTTCGAAGAATCGGTCGCGCAATGCACATCGGACGCTCCAGGGTCAGTGGGTGAGGCGGTACTGGCAACGCCGCCATCCTAACAGCCGGTTGGAAATGGGCTGCTCCTGGTCGGGCGAGCCGCTGGGCCTCGTGCGGGATCGAACCCGGGCCTTTGCAATGCGATTGTTCCGGATCGCGGACGCGACGGGACGATGGCGCGTGGCATGTCGAACGACCCCGTTCATGAGCGTGGCACGTTCCGCGATGCCATACGTCGCTGTCCCTGCTTTCCGGGTCTGACGGGCTCGGGTGCCACGGCCTCGGGTGCCACGGCCTCGGGTGCCACGGCCTTCCAGGCCGTGCGAACCATCCCACGCCCGGCGAATCTCAAAGGCACGACCCCCACGCGGCCAGCAGAATGCCGAGGTCGGCGCCGTCCACCATCCCGTCGCCGTTGATGTCGCCGGGGCACTGGCTCACCGGGACGGGTTGGTACTCGTAGGCTCCCATGTCCACGACCGGTCCGATGATCGACTCGCCGGTGTCGGCGGTGTCGGGATCGTCGAGGCCGCGCTGGCCACCGCCGAAGTCGGAGAACGGCCCGCTGTAGAGGGACGTGCTCCCCGCATCGATCACCGGCGAGCCGGCTAGCGGCCGACCGTCTCGGTCGAGCATGGGATCGGCGTTGATGTTCCCGAGGCCCGGCTGTCCCCCTTCAACGAGCGAGTAGCGCACGTCGAGGTTGATGCCGCTCTCGAACGGCGTGCTGGCGGGCGTGTTGTTCCACACGATCACGTTGTGGAACGCCCGTGGACCAACGGTTTGGTACGAGATGATGGCGTTGCTCGACCCCGCCTCGTTGTCCATGAACGTGCAGTTGAGCGCCTTCACGGTGGCCTGGCTGAGGTGCAGCGCGCCGCCGGTCTGGGCCGCCGTGTTGCCGAGGAACAGGCTGTTGCGCACAAGGAGCGCGGTTCCCGCGTCGTAGACCCGCAGGCCGCCACCCTCCAGATCGGCGTGGTTGCCCTCGAATCGGCAATGGTCGAACGTCACGCCAGTCCCTGACCGGCCAAAGAACGCGCCGCCGCCGACGCCAACGGTGTTGCCGGTGAACACGCACGCGGTGACCTGCGCCGCTCCGGCGTCGAGTCGGAATCCGCCTCCGGAGTCGGCGGCGCTGTTGCCGTCGAAGAGGCAGCCGGAGATGGTGTGGATCCCGCCGCTCAGGAACGCGCCGCCGCCGTCGGCGCCGCTGCCCGTGGAGCTGTTCCCGAGGAACTGCGTGTTGGCGATCGTGAGGCTGGTGTTGGAGATGTAGAGTCCGCCGCCAGCGCCGACGGCGGTGTTCCCATCGAACACGCAGTTCCGAATCGTGACGTCGGCGTTCGTGATCCGCAGGCCGCCGCCTTCGTTCCCGGACCCGTTCCCGGGGGCGGTTCCGTCGCGGAAGGTGATGCCGTCGATCACCGTGCCGTTGGCGCCAGGGCCTTCGATCCTCAGCACCCGGTGCAGGTCGGCGCCGCTGAGGATCACCTCCGCCTCCGGGCTCTCGCTCATGATCGTCACGGTCTTCCCGTCGATGACGAACTCGTTGGCCTCGGCGTAGGTGCCTGCCCGCACGATGATGGTGTCGCCGCTGGCGGCTTGGGCCAGGGCCACGCCGAAGAACGGCGTGTCGTCGGGCACGATGATGGTGTCGGCATGCAGCGATTGGGCAAGGCACGCGGCCGCCAAGGTGACGATCAGGCGCGCGGCGCAGTTCGAGCGGATGAATCCAGAGTCGTTCATGATCTTCTCCTTCCGAGAGAGAGTAGTGGGGATGCCGGGGCGCATCCACAGTTGAGCCGACCGAGCATGTCGGAGCTACCCGACGATCATTGCGAGGGGCCGCAAACGCGGCCACGCACTCGGACGGGCAAGCGCGGCCAGGCGGGGCAAGCGCGGCCAGGCACTCGGGCAAGCGCGGCCAGGCACTCGCGGGCAAGCAGGCACTCGCGGGCAAGCGGCAAACGCGGCGCGCAAGGCGGGCAAGCGCGGCCAGGCACTCGCGGGCAAGGGCAAGCGCGGCCACGCGCGGGCAAGCGCGGCCACGCACTCGTGCGGTGATTCCGCCGACATCGGCGATTCGTGAGATTCGTCGGCTACACTCCCCCCTGGCCGCCGCCACCGGGGCGGCGAGCCGTTGTTCCGGGGATCGTCGGTCCGCATACGGCACGCCGCGACGGATCGACACAGCACAGTCCGAGCCGTGCTTCGTCCGTGCGACCGATCGCCGACCGGCCCCACGCCGGCGCGGCGACTGCGCCCGCCGCGCGAGACCGGCGCCGGGCACAGGGGGTCACGTTCCATGGCCGTTCCGCGCTCGAAGACCGTCGACGAGTCCGTTTCGGGGCTCTACCACTGCCTCTCCCGCTGTGTCCGACGCGGCTACCTCCTCGCGCCCGGCCGCGATCCGCACGACGGAGCGGCCGTCGACGACCACCGCCGCGACTGGATGGTCGAGCGGCTGCGTCTCCTCACCTCGGCCTTCGCCGTCGACTGCGTCTCC